>NZ_JAILWL010000023.1 GCF_025698965.1 Roseibium sp. | reverse complement strand
TGTCGTCAATTTCCCGCCACGTCAGATCGGACCCGTCATGTCAGAAGTGCTGACGCTCGGCGTGCCTGATGAAGACGGCGAAGTGGTGCTTTTGACCCCGGACAAGGGTGTGCCGATTGGTGGGCGGCTCTACTGACCATCGGACCGGCATCAGGCCGGGATGCGCAGTTTTGCGCGCAAGCCACCAAGCGGACTTTCTTCGAGAAAAAGGTCTCCGCCATGCGCGCGGGCTATGTCTCGGGCAATCGCCAGACCCAGTCCGCTTCCGGTTTCGTCCTGATTTCGAGCCAGATCCAGCCGGTGAAAGGCGCGGAAGGCGATTTCCCTCTGGTCTTCGGGAATGCCGGGGCCGTCGTCATCGACGGTGATTGTCATCCAACCGCGCTCAATTTTGCCGGAAACCTCGACCCGGTTTCCGTATTTGCAGCCATTGATTACAAGATTTGACAGGCAGCGTTTGATGGAAAGGCGTTTCACTTGCGCTTCTGCGGGCCCCTGGAAGGAGGTTGTCACTGCGAATCCGGAGATTTCCGCTTCTTCTTCCAACTCTTCCAATAGCAGAGCAATATCGGTCTCTTCGATGTCTTCGTCACCATCTCCGCTGGCAAAGGCCAGGTAGTCTTCCAGCATGTGGCTCATTTCGTCCACATCCTTTCGCATTGCTTCGCTTTCCGATGTGTCACCCAGGAACGCGATTTGCAGTTTGAGCCGCGTGAGGATGGTTCTCAGGTCATGGCTGACGCCGGCCAGCATGGTCGTACGCTGTTCGATCTGGCGTTCAATTCGGCGACGCATGTCGATGAAGGCCAGGCTGGCTCTTCGGACTTCGCGCGCTCCACTGGGTCGGAAGTTTTCGACCGGCCGACCCTTGCCGAAGGCTTCGGCGGCTTGGGACAGCCTGACGATGGGCCGGATCTGGTTGCGCAGGAATAGAAGTGCAATGATCACCAGCACCGCCGATGTGGAGAACATCCAGACCAGGAAGATATGTGAGTTGGATGCATAGGTCTGGCTGCGCCGGGCGAAGATCCTGAGGATGGAATCCTTCAACTGAATGCGGATTTCCACAAAACGCGAACGGCCGACCGTGTCGATCCAGAATGGTTTGCCGATCTTGCGGCTGATGGCAATGCTCAGTTCCTGATCGATCACATCAAAAAAAGGCTTGGGGGTGGGCGCCGGCAAAGGTTCCAGAGGCAACACCGTCAGGGACATGCCGAGCGCGCGAGAGGCAAGCTCTTCGATTTTGGTATTGTCGCTGTTCTGCGGATAGTTTTCCAGCACGTAGACAATCGCGGCGATTTCCCTGACCACGGCCTCCGACATGCGGCGGGAGACGAGCTGGTAATGGCGTTCCATGAACACAAAAACAAGCACTGACTGCAGGATCACGATCGGTGCAACGATAATCAGGAATGTTCGTGTGAACAGCCCTTTGGGCATCACCCGGTACATGACGTGGGAGATAGCCCGATAAGCGCTGTGGAGCGGTTTTAACGGCTTGGTGATCGGGAAGCGCTGGAAGAGGGCTTCAAAGTCCGGCATTCGCATCCAACTTAATCGCAAGCAAGCCGGTAGCCGATGCCCCGGACTGTCTGCAGGTAGATCGGGTTACCCGGATCGGATTCGATTTTTCTGCGCAGCCGATTGATCTGCACGTCAACAGTCCGTTCGCCAAGCCCGCTCTCGTCACCGACGATCTTGTGCCGCGGGACAGTTGCTCCGGGCTGTTCGGCGAAGATTGACAGGATCTGCTTTTCCCGGTCGGTCAAACGAACCAGGGATTCACCGTTCTTAAGCTCACCCCTGGATGCATTGTAGGAAAACGGACCAAACCTGATTTCGTCTGTAATGATCGCGGGTTGGAGGTTTCCACGGCGCAATATGGCAGCAATCCGCAACATGAGTTCTCGCGGTTCAAAGGGTTTTGACAAATAGTCATCAACACCTGCCTCCAGGCCCGCGATCCGATCCGGTGTTTCGGATCTTGCCGTCAGCATCAGGATCGGAACTTCGGACTCTTCCCGCAAGGAAGCTGCGAGTTCCAGCCCGGTTTCCCCGGGCATCATCACATCCAGGATAATGAGATCAAATTCCAATCCGGACAGGCACTTTCTGGCCTCTGCCGAATTGGCTGCGGAGGAAACGCGAAAACCGTTTTCCTTCAATAATCTGGAAAGCAGGTCCCGGATACGCTTGTCGTCATCTACCAGGAGAATGTGATTGGCATTGTCGTCAGGCACCTGAACAGTCATTTCGGCCGGGTTCCTTAAAGAACAGTCTGTATTCAATCTTTCAGATCATAAGAACTGCGGACAAGCTTCAATACGTCCGGATGATCTTCTGGATCGATCATTTGCAGCAAAAACTTGCGGATTATTTCTTCGCTGCCATCTGGCATGCCAATTAGGGCGCGCTCAAGGCGTTTTTGCTGCAGTCTTGTCAGGTCCACAGCAAGTGCATGCCCTTGTTCGGTCGTATACAGCAGTCGCTGGCGCCGGTCGTGATGTCCTTCGCGCTGCTCTATTATGCCGGCATCCACCAGCTGCTTCAGAACACGGCCAAGACTTTGCTTGGTGATCCGCAATATTCCGAGCAGATCCGTGACCATGACGCCGGGATTTCTGTCAACGAAATGCAACACGCGGTGATGGGCACGACCGAATTCGTACTTGGTCAGTACATCGTCCGGGTCCTTGGTAAAGTCTCGATACGCGAAAAAAAGTAACTCGATCAGGTCATAGGGGAGGGTCTCCTCGCCCTTTGAGTCTGCGAGCCTTTTTCCGGCATCCTTTCGATCCCGTGAAACGGGTGAAACTGCGGGTTTGAAATTTACGTCAGTCATATTGACTTAATTCTGGTCGATTGTTACTTGTTAGCAGCCGCGAACGAAATGATTGGTCTTTTTGATGCATTATTAGGCATCAGATGTTAAACGAATCCATTCTTCGTTGCTGCGGTCATCAGGATACCGATAGTTGGCGTGCTGTGCAAAAAATACAGCGGGGAAATTGGCGCAAGTCTTTGGCGACATTCACCTCTGTTAATGGAAAACAATATTCGCTCAAAGAGCGGGCGGGAGATGAAAGATGGCTGGAACGCCTTTTGATCAGCTCAGTGGTGATATCTGGTACGACGGCAATTTTGTGCCCTGGTCAGATGCAAAGTTACATGTCCTGAGCCACGGGCTGCATTACGGCAGCAGCGTGTTTGAAGGCGAGAGGGCCTACGGCGGACGTATTTTCAAGTCGGAAGAACATACCGATCGACTGCTGGAATCCGCCGGCATGCTCGGGTTTGAAATTCCCTGGACAGCCGAACAGATCAACGCTGCCAAGGAAGAAACGCTCGCCAGAATGAATTTGACGGATGCCTATATCCGGCCCGTCGCATGGCGTGGCAGCGAAATGATGGGCATTTCGGCGCAGAACAACACGATCCATCTGGCAATTGCCGCGTGGGAATGGCCGAGCTATTTCGCGCCGGAAGAAAGGCTCAAGGGAATTCGTCTCGATATGGCGGAGTACCGGCGCCCGGATCCGAGAACCGCACCTTACAAGGCGAAGGCCGCCGGTCTCTACATGATCTGCACGATCTCCAAACATACAGCTGAATCAAAAGGCTACACGGATGCCTTGATGCTGGACTGGCGTGGTCAGATCGCCGAGTGCACGGGAGCAAACGTGTTCTTCATCAAGGACGGCAAGATCCACACGCCGACGCCTGATTGTTTCCTGGACGGTATCACCCGCCGGACTGTCATCGGGTTGGCACAGGATCGTGGTATCGAAGTGATTGAACGGGCGATCATGCCAGAAGAGTTGTCCGGTTTCGAACAGTGTTTCGTTACAGGCACTGCGGCGGAAGTCACACCGGTTTCCGAAATTGCCGGACAGCAATTCGTTGTGGGGGACATTATCAAAACCCTGATGGAAGATTACGACGCTGCGGTACGGCCGAATGCACCTGCATTGAAAGCTGCGACTGCCTGAACAGTCGATAACCCGGGTCAGAAGAAAGCGGGCATGAGCCCGCTTTTTTTGTAGGTGGATTTTGAAGCCTGAAACGCAGGTTCGGACGCCGCATCAGATCCAATCCAACCGGGATGAGCCTTAAGTGCGCTCCAACGCATGGAACATGCGGCCGCGTTCGGCATAAAGAATACAGCCGATGGCAAACAGGCCATAGATCGAAAAAGCAAGTCCGAGCGGCAACGTGGTGCCATTGAACAGCTGACCCATCATGTATCCGAGCAGGGCACCGCCAAGGGTGCTTATGAAGCCGATCACGGAGGACGCCGTTCCGGCAATCGCCCCCAAAGGCTCCATTGCCATGGCGTTGAAATTTGCACCCATGAAACCGAAAGACATCATGATGATGGCAGTCAGGATCATGAACACCCAGAAATTCTCAAATCCAAGCGCCGAGATCAGGAAAACCACAAAGCCGAGGACCGTATAAAGCACGGCAGCGCCATGGGAGAGCCGGCGCATCCCTATCGCTTCAACCAGTTGGGCATTGGTGAAGGACGAACCGGCCATGGCAATGGCGATGGCCGCGAACACGATCGGAAAGAGATTGCCCAGGCCGAAAACGTCGACAAATATCTGCTGCGACATCGCCAGGAACGAGAACAGCCCACCGAAGATAAAAGCCGTACCGACCGTATAGCCGAGACTGACGCGTGTTGTCAGTGCGATCTTGTAGGCACCGATGATGGTTGAAAGCTCCATTGGCCGCCGTTTTTCCGGTGTCAGCGTTTCCGGCAACCTCAGAACGGTCCAGATCAACATGCCAAAGCCGGCAAGCAGCAACAGTGTAAAGATCCAGCGCCATCCCGCAAAAAGCAGAACGGCCTGACCGATGGACGGTGCAATGACCGGAACAGCCATGAAGACCATCATGACAAGGGACATGACCTTGCCCATCTTCCTGCCCGTATAACAGTCGCGCACAACAGATAGCGCGGCAACACGAGCCGCGGCGCAGCCAACGCCTTGCAGAACCCGTTCAAGAAGTAGCTGATCCAGGTCTACAGCGAAAATGGCAGCGATACTGGCGAGGCTGTAGAGCGCCAATCCGCCAGCCATGACCTTTCGCCGACCGAGCGCATCTGTGATCGGCCCAAAAAACAACTGCCCGCCACCAAAGCCGATCAGATAAGACAGCAGAATGAGCTGACGGTTGTTTTCCTCGATGATGTTGAGCGCGTCGCCCATGGCCGGCAGTGCGGGCAGCATCACGTCGATGGCCATCGCGTTCAACGCCATGATCATTGCAATGATGGTCACGAATTCGATGAAGGGAATTCCCGGATCCCGGATGATTTCGCTGTAGGCGTTTGGCTCGGTGTGTTGTCCTTCCGCTTCTTCGGCCAATGCGTCAGACGGATCGCTCGTGTCTTTCAAGGGGCAGGACCTTTGCAAACGGAGTAAAGCCCAAACGCAGGAAAGGGTGCGAGGGCTTGGTTCTTTTAAATATCGTCGGGTTATGAGGCCGGTTGTCGGAAAATCCTCAAGTGCCAGAACGTGTATTCAACCAGCGTTCGGCGTCTTTGTCATCCCCTGCCTTTGCTTCGACCCAGGAACTGCTTTCTCCGGATGCAAGGTGCTCCTTTTTCCAGAAGGGAGCGCGGGTTTTCAGAAAATCCATCAGGAAGTCGGCGGCCTCAAAAGCCGCGCGCCTGTGAGCCGAGGCGGCGATTACCAGGACGATGTTTTCGCCCGGAGCTATTTTGCCATAGCGGTGAACAATGGTCAGGCCCGTTAACGGCCAACGCCCGATAGCGTCCTCTGCCATGCGTGTCAGTTCAGCTTCCGCCATCCCGGGATAGTGCTCAAGTTCCAAAGCTGCCAGGGTTCCGGCTTCGTCCCGACAAAGCCCTACAAAGCTCACGAGCGCACCAACATCCTTGCGGCCGGTGGTCAACCGTGCAGCCTCAGCCTCTGCGCCAAAATTCTCAAGCTGGACTTTGATGAGCGGTTCAATTGTCATGGCTCAACCACCCGTCATCGGGGGAAAGAATGCCACTTCCCTGGCTCCGGCAAGATCGGCATCGTTTTCAACATGCACCTGATCGAGCGCGACGCGAATAGCGTCTTCTTCTTCGAAAGCAGCGGCGTGGTTTTCATCAAGCGACTTCAGGTGACTGATCAGATCTGCCACGGTTTTCACGCCGCCAGGCAGGTCGATCGCTTCTTCCTCAACCCCGACCCGTTCGCGAACCCAGGCAAAATAGCGGATGTTCATGAGACCTCTCGATAAACTTGCCTTGCGACGCCGCATAAGCTGGCGGCGCCTCAATTATTCAGTAATAAGGTGACCTATCCCGGCCCGAAAGTAGTCGTAACCCGTATATAAGGTCAGCAGCGCAGCAAGCCAGAGTGCAATCAGTCCCGTTAGCGTGGTGTATGCGAAGATCGTGTCGCCCGCAGGACCTGCCAGCAGAAAGGCAATCGCAATCAACTGCACCGTCGTCTTCCATTTCGCGAGCTGTGTGACCGGAACGCTTACCTGGAGTTCGGCCAGGAACTCACGAAGACCGGAGACCAGGATTTCACGGCACAGAATGATGATTGCCGCAATCATCGACCAGCCGCCGATTGTTCCATCTCCCGCAAGCATCAGCAGGCTGACACTGACAAGCAATTTGTCCGCAATTGGGTCAAGCATGCGTCCGAGCGCGGATTGTTGCTGCCAGGCCCTGGCGAGATAACCGTCAAAGAAATCTGTGATTGCAGCGACAATAAAAATGCCCAATGCAATCCAGCGGGGTGTTGTGCCTTCAAAATAAAAACAGGCCGCGACAGCAGGAACCGCCAGGATGCGCCCGTATGTCAGGAGATTGGGCAGGCTAAGAACAACTTGTCGTGTCATATCGGCTTTCAGTAGTCGGATTGCAGGCCAAGGTGTCGAATACCCCGGGCAGGTGGTAGATTGCAATGCACCCGCGTGTCATCGCTCCGATGAGATACGTCTTCGAAAAGACGCAAGAAATCTCAAAGCGGCTGATGTTAATCGAAAATCGCGTCGCCCTGCTGGTCAATCATCATTTTGGCCTTGCGCACCATCTCGTTGGCGGCATCCGTTTCGCCGGGCAAAGTATCCGCGCGAATGAAACGGTGCGTCTTGGTGGTTTCGCCAAATTGTTTTTCGATCCGCCCGGCAACCTGCCACTGCCCGTTGGACGATTGAGGTTCCGCAATGATCTGAAAGTCGTCATAGACCACAACGGTGCTCTTGGAGGCACCCTTCTTTTCTTCTCCGGAAGAGCCGAAAAGGGATTTGAAAATCTTACCAAGCATCTTGGAGGTCACTCCTGTCCTGTTTCACCCCTTTTACGGGCGGTCGGGAGTGGCATCAAGGTATCTGTTTTCTTTGAAACTGAAACTGCGGGCCGTTTTGGCTTTTCAGGCGTGATTGTTGGAAACGTCTTGCGAATTGGAAAATTCAAACAGTCTGACCCGTTCAGACATACGGGTTTTGTGAAACTCGAGGCCGGCGAACATGTTGTGGATCCAAAACAGAGCCCCTGAGGTCAGCAGAAACACTTCAGGTATCAGGAGCCATTCGCCGATCCAGACACCGCCGGACCGTTCGTGCTGATGCAGCGTCAGTTCGCCCATTTGTTCCGAGCGCTGCCGCCCCAGTCGTGCGAGGGCTTCGGCAAATTCGGAAGCGCGCTGATTGCGTTTGTGTGCCATCGCGGAAGATGCACCGCGACCATGGGTATATGATTCTGAAACCTCACCGACATCCGAAGAGGCCAACAAATTGATGTTGTGAGCGATCTTGCACAGCGTGGCGCACAATGACCCGAGGGCCGACGTAATATCGCAGAGGCCGTCCCGCGCATTTTGCCAATGAGGGTCGGTCACGTTAAGGCCAGTCTGCGGCAATTGATGCGCTTGCGCTGACGGTGACGATTGCGGCTGCAAGAGCCGCCTTGATTAGGTCTCTGCGTTTCATGCGCTTTCCTCCCTGAGCGATAATGCAATCGTATCAGCCGGAGTTAATTGTCAAAAATGCAATTGTGTTATTATCTCTTGCGAAATTAGCAAGAGTCACGCAATGAACATCAAAGCACTCCGTGCCTTCAGGTACGCCCTGTCAGAGGGAACTGTCGCAGCAGCATCTGAACTGCTGCACCTCAGCCAGCCTGCGGTCAGCCGGCTGATATCCGGTCTGGAAGCGGAACTGAAGCTTGATCTCTTTGACCGCAGTGGTCGTAGTCTCACGCCAACGCCGGAAGGCGTTGCATTCTATCGCGAGGCAGGCCGTATTCTCGACAACCTGGATGAGGTCAGGCGGATTGCCGACGAAATCCGGGCAGGCAGGTCGCAGAAACTGCGCGTGGTGACAATGCCCCGGATAGCGCAATTTCTTTCAGCTCCCGCCGTTGTCGAGTTTTCGAGGAAGTTTCCGGAAGTCAACGTCAGTGTCGACCTTCGTGCACGTCGCGAAGCGGGGAAATGGCTGGCCGGGCAGGAATACGATATTGGCATTGGAGCCTTGCCTGTCAGACACCCTGAGATCCGCACAGTACCTTTGTTGCGCGTTCGGGCACTTGCCATTTTGCCGAAAGATCATGCCCTCGCAGGAGAGCCCGCCATCACAACGGATATGCTGGGTGAAGAAACGATCATCAGGCTGATGCCTGGATTGCTGCTCAGAGATCAATTGGACGACATGTTTCATTCCGCTGGAATTACTCCAGCCAGCAGCATTGAAGTGTCATCGTCGCAGTTTGCCTGTGCTCTTGCGGCGCAAAGGGCGGGGGTCACAATTGCCGACGAAATGGTTGCAGAACCGTTCGGGGATCTGGTCAAGACTGTTCCGATTGTGCCGGAGCGGTGGATGACGTTCGGACTGCTTTATTCAAGACGCGCAGATCCGGCACAGGTCGCGATCGAATTTGAACGGCTTTTGAAAGATCACGTTCGGCGGGTGTGTACGCTCAGTCAGACCATGCAGGATTTGACCGACGTCGGAACTGCCCGTTAGCGCACTCTCAGCAAAGGCAGGACCCGGCTTTCGCCCGAGACTGCTCAAGGACAGTTGTCAGGATCTGGTGTCTTGCAGATCCGTTTAGCACTTTATTAGCCGAGTTTTTTCTGAGACCAGTGATTTCGGCAAAGCGATACATAGGTTTCGTTGCCGCCAATGACGACCTGGTCGCCTTCTTCAAGGATCTGTCCGTCACTATCCAGGCGCGCGACCATGGTTGCCTTGCGTCCACACCAGCATATTGTCTTGATCTCCTTGAGATTGTCCGCAAGCGCCAGAAGGGAAGCGCTCCCGGGAAACAGCTTGCCCTGAAAATCCGTGCGCAAACCGAAACACATCACGGGGATGCGCAATTCGTCCGAAACTTTGGCCAGTTGCCAGACCTGCTCCTCGGTCAGAAACTGCGCTTCATCGACCAGAACTGCGTCAAGGCGCTTGTTTTCGTGGGAACTTGCGACATGTGAGAACACATCATCCTTGGCAGAAAAGACATCTGCATCCGCGGCAAGCCCGATCCTGGAAGCGATACGCCCTTTACCGGCCCGGTTATCAAAGGCGGCGATGAGCAGCAGCGTATTCATGCCGCGCTCCTCGTAATTGTAGGCGGCCTGCAGCAACACCGTAGATTTTCCGGCATTCATCGAGGAGTAGTTGAAATAGAGTTTGGCCATTTGGATCGTCTGGGAATCGGTCTCAAGATCCGGGCAGTGTTCCGAATCCCGGCTGTAGCCTCAAACACTTCAGGGTTGAAGTCACAGCATATCTTTCAATCAATGAGGGTTATTCGAGTTCGATTTCGATGACCAGGGGCAAATGATCCGAACCGATGTCCGGTCCCAGAGAGACGCTTGCAACCTGGATGTCTTTCGACACGGCGAACTGGTCGACAGGGGCTCCGAGGATCCAGTGGAGACGGTAATCGAAGAAAAAGCGCGTCGTCCGGGGCCATCCGCCAGGATAAGCGGTCTTCAGGTTGCTTTCAGACAAGGTTCTCTGGAAACGAGCGGACCAGGGCGAGCTGTTCCAATCACCTATGGCCAGAACCGGACCATCGTTTTGGGCCTGCAGCTGTTGAATGGTCTCGTCAACCTGATCGAAGTAATGCCGTTTGTTGAGCCAGCGGGCGCGTGTTCGTGGGCTGTCCGGATGGATTGCCAAAAGGTGCAGGGGGTGCTTGCCGGTATCCAGTGTGAGGGACAGGAGTTCACGATCTGCGTCATAATAGACATTCGCGCCGGGCGGCAGTTCGCCTTCGATGATATTTGTTTTGTCGCTCAGCACCGGGAAACGTGAATAGACCGCAAGATTGCCCAGTTCACCGACCTTCAGATGCTCCGGAAAAACTCCGTTTCCGTTCTCGCCAACGGGGAGGCCGAGTCGCCGCCAGCGACGTTCCTGCAACCACCACAAGACTTCCTGGATGACAATAATGTCCGGATTTTCCTTGGCCAGGTAGGCCTGTAGAATTTCATCGCCCAGAAACAGGTGTTCGATGTTGATTGAGATGACCTTGATTGAAGTCGCGTCTTCGGACAAGGAAGTCAACTCGGCCGTATTCTCAAGTGTGCGAACAGCTGTCAGTCCTGCAAGAGCAAACAACGCTGACAGGGCCAGCGTGAAAAGCACCTTGTAAAGACGAGCCATCCTGTGACTGACAAGGAACCCCAATCCGCCTGCGATACAGCCGGCCAAGCCACCGGCCAAAAACTGGCGGAGAAAAAAGCTCATATTGTCGGCGAGCCAGAACTCTGGTGCAAAAAAGGTAGACAAGCCCATGATGCTGACGGCAAGCGCGCCCAGACATCCGCACCAGCAGATAAATGAGAACAAGGTAACAAGCAGGGAGCGGCGGTTGCGAGGCGTGTCGAAAGGCATTCAGCGGGTCGGTTTCATGAAGACGGAATTGAGGCAAGCCATATCATACTCTTAATGGAGCCGCCGGATCTTTTCGCAAGTTTCGCCTGCAATCCTTAATCAGTCGTCCCTCGAGAGCGCCTTCAACAAGGGCTGAATGTGCATTGAATACTTCTCGGAGCGATTCACGGCGCTGGTATAAATCGGCTTTCTGACCTGAGTCATGCTGAAGGTGAAAACCTGAGCATCGTTGTTTTCGTGATGCGTGCAGGCGTCATCCCACGGCAACCGAACGTGTGCAACCAGACTTCTGCGATGCTCGCCCGGAGCGGCAACAAGATCTTCATAGGACTGGTCGTGGATTTTAACCGGCAGCACCTTGTGCCAATGGCGCATCAGCCTTCTGTACTGTCCGAAATAATGCGCAAGCGTTTCCTGATTTTCATTGTAGGTGTGTTTGCTGGCCAGCGGCGTCATGTATATGGAAACGCATGTGTCCGCAGGATCTCTCTGCACATGACAGAAATGCGCGTTCGGGAAGAGCAGTGCCAATAACCAGAGATGCTCAAAATTCTGCGGCAGTTTGTTGACGACACGGAAGTTCTTTTTCCCAAAGCCGTCCAGTAAAGACAGATATTTGCGTCCGATTTTTTGTGCAGTCTTTCTATCAAGGTTCTGAACAGCCGCGAAATAGGAGCCTGCGTCGGACGCTCCACCGGTCAGCTCCAAGATTTGATCTTCAAAAAAGACAAGTTCACCGGCTGCTGAGCATTTGGGATGTGCGGATAGAATGGATTCCACCAGACTGGTGCCTGAGCGTGGCATGCCGAACACGAATACAGGACGGTCACTGGAAAGTGCAAAGTCCTGCCGATCTTCAAAAAACTGCTTGTTGAATACAGTTTCGTAGGCGCTAAAGAATTCTTCCTGACTGTCAGGTGCATAGCCTTTGTAGTAGTCCGACCTGTGTTTCTCAAAATAGTGAAAAGCCTTTGGGAAATCTCCGATGTCATCGCAAATCTTACCGGCGGTGAAGGCCAGTCTTGCCTTTTCCAGTCTGGTTAGGCGGGTGTCGGGCGCGGTCAGGGCGGCCTCGATATTTTGAAGTACTTGTTGCGTGATCTCGGAGCTTGGATGATCCCGTGCACTGATGAGCACCGAGGGTTCGTTTGGAGCAAGTTCAAAGGCCTGCTGGAAATGATGCGCAGCCAGGTCCAAGTTGCCGGTGGACACTTGCAGCCTGGACAGGGAGAGATGCGCGATTGCGGAAGAGGGATTGAGCCTGATTGCATTTGAAAATGCATGTTCGGCCATCACCGGGCGGCGCAGCACGCTATAAATCTCACCGAGAATGCGGTGAGCAAATTCTGAGTTCTTGTCCAGCGCTACGGCCTTGCGCGCATGGGGCAGGGCTTCCTCGGGCCGGCTGTCAAGGTTCAGTGCATCGGCAAGCGTGGCGAATATCGCGGCTTCTTTCTTGGCCACCTTTGACGCAACTAAAAGATGGCTGATTGCCTTGTCGCACTGCCCGACCGTCAGGAAGATGACGCCGATCCAATAGTTTACCTGGGGATCTTGAGGGTTCACCTGATGCATATCCATCAGGATCTCGAGAGCCATGCCGAAGTCTTTTTCGTCAATGTACCTTTGTACGGCTTCCATCGGATTTGGATACATTGTTGTTCCTCGGTCTGTCGGCAAGTGCACGAAAAGATAGTTTCGCGCGGTTACAGATCACTCATGAAAATGGTCGTAGACCAACTTGGCAATCGCTTCGGAAATACCCGGAACCGAAGCGAGGTCGTCGACGCCGGCCTTCGAAACGGCCTTGGCGGTGCCGAAATGACGCAATAGGGCTTTCTTTCGAGTTGGGCCGATACCGGCAATCTCGTCGAGCGGATTCTTGACAATATCCTTCTTTCGCCGCGCTCTGTGACTGCCGATGGCGAACCGGTGGGCCTCGTCACGTAGTCGCTGGACGAAATAAAGAACCGGATCGCGTTCCGGCAACATGAAGGACTGTCTACCGGAGATGAAGAATTTCTCCCGTCCGGCATCACGGTCCGGACCCTTCGCGATGCCGACGAGGGGGACATCGGTTATACCGAGGCTCTCCAGCGTTTCACGTGCCGCGGTGAGCTGTCCCTGACCACCGTCGATCAGAACAAGATCGGGCCAGGCGGGCATCTCGGACATGGACTGGGATGTGTCTTCTTCTGCAGCGTCCGCATCTTCGGGAAGCGGGTCTTTTTTCGTCGCCGGATTGTCGTCTCGCGCGTGCTCTTTCAACAGACGTGAAAACCGGCGTGTCAGAACTTCGCGCATCATGCCGTAGTCATCACCTGGAACGAGGTCTTCCGACTTGATGTTGAACTTTCGGTACTGTCCCTTGGCAAAACCTTCGATACCAGCGACGATCATGCCGCCGACGGCGTTTGTGCCCATGATGTGCGAGTTGTCATAGACCTCGATCCGGCGAGGAGTCGTTGCCAGGTCGAATGCTTCCGCGACACCTTTCATCAACCGGGCCTGACTTGAGGTTTCCGCCAGGCGCCGTCCAAGGGCTTCGCGGGCATTGGTCAAGGCGTGTTCGACCAGCTCTTTCTTTTCACCCCGCTTGGGCGCTGCGATGTCCACTTTACGGCCGGTCCGCTCACTCAGCGCTTCAGACAGAAGTTCCTGTTCCGCAAGGCCATGAGAGAGGAGGATCTGCTTTGGCGCAGGTTTGTCGTCGTAAAACTGCGCCAAAAAACTTTCCAGAATATCGGCCTCTTCAAGGGATTTGTCTGCTTTCGGGAAATAGGCCCGGTTGCCCCAGTTTTGACCTGTGCGAAAGAAAAACACCTGAACGCAGGACTGCCCACCTTCCTGATGGATCGCAAAGACGTCGGCTTCCTGAACCGACTGAGGATTGATACCCTGATGGGCCTGTACATGGGACAGCGCGGTCAATCGGTCCCGGTATATGGCTGCCCGTTCGAACTCGAGATCGGCTGAGGCGGCCTCCATCTGCTCTGCCAGCTGTTTCTTGATCAACTGGCTTCGACCGGACAAGAAAGCCTTCGCCTCGGAAACCAGACCGGCATAATCCTCGTGATCGATTTCGCCGGTGCAGGGGCCCGCACATCGCTTGATCTGATATTGCAAGCAGGGGCGCGAGCGATTTTCGTAATAGCTGTCGGAGCAAGTGCGGATCAGGAATGCCTTTTGAAGCGCATTGATGGTCCGGTCCACTGCACCGGCAGAGGCGAAGGGGCCGAAATAGTCGCCCTTGCGTTTTCGAGCGCCGCGATGTTTGACGATTGCGGGCGATTCATGATCACCGGTGACCAGAATATAGGGGAAGGATTTGTCGTCGCGCAGCAGTACGTTGAAGCGTGGGCGAAGCCTTTTGATCAGGTTGGCTTCCAGGAGCAGCGCTTCAGGCTCCGTTCTGGTTACGACGAATTCCATGGCGGCGGTAGACAGGATCATGCGCATGATGCGGTTCGACTGACCCTGGAGCCGGGTGTAACTGGTGACGCGCTTTTTCAGACTGCGCGCCTTGCCGACATAGAGAACCTCACCATTCTCATCCAGCATTCGGTAAACGCCTGGTCCGTTCGGCAGGCGCTTTACCTCATCGGCGATGACATCGACCCCTTTTGTTACCGGAGCAGATGCTTCTTCCGAACCTGTATCATCTTTGTTTTGAGAATCGGTCGTTTCCTGCATGTCAGACATTTAAGCGCGCAAAGGCATTTGGGGAAGATGTCTTGCGCTTTGCACCTGTCTTCTTTCCCGTGTCAGGGTAATTCAGCTGACATTTCCGATCAGGTAAACGGTAGCGATATAGCCGCAATATGCACAGGTCATCACCAGACCCGAGATCTTGCCGAGACAGATCCTGCAGGCTGCAAGCACCGTAAGCAAAATCGCGCAGGCCAACATCACCCAAACGTCAAACTTCAGGACTTCCGCAGGAACATCGATCGGAACGATGACGGCGGTGATTCCGATGATTGCGAGAAGGTTGAAGATGTTGGAGCCGATAACGTTGCCGATTGCGACAGCCCCATGCTGCCGGATGGCGGCCATGACGGTTGTTGCGAGTTCAGGCAGGGAAGTGCCGAGAGCGATCACGGTCAGCCCGATGACTGCTTCGCTTACACCCCAGGCGGTTGCGATGTCGGTGGCACCGTTGATGGTGAAATGTGCACCAAGTGGCAGCCCGACAAGGCCAAGAACGATGTAGATCATGGCGACCCAGACGGAGTCGGGCACGTCGTCGACATCGTCCAACGCGTCGTCTTCTTCGTCAATCTCGGCATCCGCGACAGCCGCTCCGGCGGCAGATGCTATTTTCTTCTGTTCTTTACGGTGCTTGCGCGCTGTCATGGTCGAGGCGGCCAGGAAGCCGCCAAGCAGTGCGAGCAGAATAACACCGGCGATGAAGCCTATCGGGGTGAAAAAGCAAAGGACAATGAAGACCAGGGTGACGGCAACCATGAACAGCGCATTGCGGGTTGCACCGGACTCGCCGCAGGGTGTTGCCGCGATGAGCGCAGGAAGACCGAGTACCAGAAGAACGTTTGCAATGTTTGATCCGACAACATTGCCGATCGCGATACCGCCGGCCCCCTTCATGGCTGCTTTCAGGGAAATGACCAGCTCGGGGGCGGAGGTCCCGAAGGCAACAATGGTCAAGCCAATGACAAGATTGGGAATGCCCAGCCTTTGGGCAATGCCGACAGACCCTCTGACCAAGACATCGCCGGCAATAATCAGCACAACCAATCCGCCTGCGAGGCTTATATAGTCAAACAGCATTTATGAGTTCCGGTTCGGGTCAATGTCGGTCAGCGGGCACAGGTTCGGAAGGGGCGCGCAAATCATGTTGGGCGCCTTATACGCAATAGATTGGTGCGGGGAAAGCCGTGCACAAGGATCTTTGCGTTGATGGTGATGCAAAATGCAATTCCCTTAAGGTCATGTTCATCCTGACAGAATGTTGCCGTCATTTGTCACCAAAACTCCTAATTCTCAATCCTGATCCGCCACAAACGCTCCCCATATGTCCGCCGTGGGGAGAGTGTGGACGCGACAACCCCGTCCATCTCTTATTGGTCAATTTCAGTTGACCTGCTCAGTTAGGGTTATTTGGATCTGGAGTATCTTTCATGAAACGTCTTGCAATTGCTGGTTTGGCTCTGACTGCCACAGCGGCTGGTACGGCGCCTGTTTGGGCGGCGGATCTGCCGCAAGCTCCCGCCCCGGCATACGAGGCTGTTCCTGCCCCGCAGCAGAGCATTGACTGGTCCGGCATTTATGTCGGCGGTAATGTCGGCTGGGCATTCGGCAACTTCGGCAACAAAAGTGGCAACATAGGTCTGGGGACCAATGCCAATGGCGTGTCGGGCGGCCTCTACACGGGTTATAATTTCCAGGTCACCCCGAACGTTGTTGTCGGGGCTGAAGCTGATTTCAGCCTGACCGATCTCAACGAGACGCGGAACAATGGCGGTCTGTCGCTTGAGTCCAAGTCGAACTGGAATTCCAATATCCGCGGTAAGGTTGGCTATAACTTCGACCGCTACATGGTCTATGGAGCCGGTGGTCTTGCGCTTGCCGATCTGGAAGTTTCCGGCAACGGCACCAGTGACAGCAAGACCGCACTCGGCTGGACCGTTGGTGCAGGTGCGGAAGCCCTGGTCACCAACAACCTGACCACACGTCTTGAATACGTCTATCAGGATTTCGGCAGCCAGGACTTCAACCTGAACGGAACAGGCGTGAGCTCGGACTTCAACAATTCGACAGTCCGTCTCGGCGTTGGCTACAAATTCTGAGCCGAACACGTCTCCAACCAAAAAGACCCGGTACCGCAGGTGCCGGGTTTTTTTGTTACACCTGGTTACAACCTTTTCTGATTTTTGCCCTACACCCGTGGTAAAACATGATCTTAGCGCTAAATGCTAAGCGAACGGACGCGCCTTCGGACGGGTAGGTGCAGGGTCTTTTGGTGGAGAGGTGTATGCGGTTTTTGATGCGCGGACTGGTTGGTCTGGCATTGATGGCGATCATGATCGGGTTTGTCGGTTTCGGGGGCTTGCGTCTTTACGAGGCGATGACAACCGAAGAGACGGCTCGTCGAAGGCCTGCCAGCGAGCGCAGCTACACAGTCAACGTGGCGGAACTGACGCCGGAGGCGATTTCTCCGATTACGACCGCATACGGACAGGTCGAAAGCTGGCGAACCCTGCAGCTTCGCGCGAGTTCGGAAGGGCGGCTGGTTGACGTTGCCAGCAAATTCCGCGATGGCGCTGCTGTCGCAAAAGGTGAATTGCTGCTTCGTATCGATCCCGCCAATGCGGAGTTCCAGTATCTGGATGCCGAGGCAGCACTCGCCGATGCAGGCGCCCAGAAGACTGAGGCGGAAGAAGCAATTATTGTTGCCGAACAGGAGCTTGAAGCAGCCCGCCGGCAACTCGCGCTGCGAAAACAGGCGCTTGAGCGGCAAATCCAGCTGAAGGACAAAGGCTATTCAACCGCCGTCCAGGTGGAAACCGAAGAGTTGGCCGTCGCGTCGCTCGAGCAAGCGCTCAACAATCGCCTGCAATCGGTAATCACCGCGCGAAAACTCATTGAACGTATGGATTTAACCGTACAGCGGGCCGAACTTGCTCTGGAAAACGCCGAGCGCGTACTCAACGAGACGACTCTGGTCGCCCCTTATGAAGGATATTTGTCAGAGGTCGATGCGACTTTGGGACGGAGAGTCTCTACGTCGGAAACGCTGGCCCTATTGATCGATCCGGCAGCACTGGAAGTAAAATTCTCTCTCTCTACCAGCGAATTCTCCCGTCTTCTCGACGCGAGCGGCAATCTGATCAAGGCTCCCGTGACCGTCACGCTGGAGTTGGGGCCACGGTCTGTCGAGATACCCGGCCATATCGACCGCGCAGCCGCCGTCGTCTCTGAAGGTGAGGCGGGGCGGACGCTCTTTGCGATGCTGGACCTGGAGCCGGGAACCGTTTTGCGCCCCGGTGATTTCGTGAAAGTGGGTGTTGAAGAGCCGGAGCTGAGGGAGGTCGCGGTTGTTCCATCAGCGGCGGTTACCGAAGATGGAAGGTTACTGGTCGTTGATGACGGCGACCGGATACGCGAAATCAAGACAAAAATCCTGCGCCGCGTAGGCAATGAAGTTGTACTCGCCGATGTGCCGTTCGGCACGGACTATGTTCGAGAACGATTGCCGCAACTGGGTACGGGGCTGAAAGTCACACCACGCAGGACCGATGGTGTGGGGACGGCGGCTCCCATGACTGCTGAAGCGCCTCGAGCAAATCGCGGATCAGGTGCGGACGAAACGGGGCCGCCAGGTGATCTCGTGGCGCTTGAGCCGGAACGCCGGGCGGCGCTGATCGAACAGTTGAACAATTCGAACTTACCCGAGAACCGCAAGGCCCGGCTTCTGGCACTTTTGAACAAGCCGATGGTCCCCAAGGATCTGATCGACCGACTGGAACAAAGGCATGGGCGTAGCGGCTGATCCAGCTTTGCTGTTCCCCGCACCGTGATTGGAGTGTTCTGACATGCGTTCTCCCGGTGGACCGAGATTTGCGTCTTTTCTGGATTACATGGTGCGTCACCGGACAGCGGCCAATTTGCTGCTTGCCCTGATGCTGCTCGCCGGAATTGCCGCAAGCACTCAGATCAGAACACAGTTCTTTCCCGATTTTGTTCGCGAAGAAGTCAACGTCAACATTACGTGGTCGGGAGCAGGGCCTGAAGACTTGGACCGATCCGTTGTCGAAATCCTCGGACCTCAGTTGCTCGCGGTCAATGGTGTGGACGAAGCCACTTCGGTCGCGCGGGAAGGCAGCGTCAGGATCAACCTGGAATTCGAAGACGACTGGGACATGGGACAGGCGACCGACGAGGTCAAAGCCGCTGTCGATCAAGCCCGATCGAGCTTGCCTGACGGGATCGAGGAACCTGTTATCAGCAGGGGTGTCTACCGTGACCGTGTGACGGACGTTGTCATTTATGGCCCGGTCGACCTCGATCAACTGGCCCGTTTTGCGGAAGACCTTCAAACCATACTGTTTCGCCAGGGAGTGACGCGGGTCAGCCTTCAGGGCCTTGCGGATCCAATCATCAGGATCAATGTTGGCGAAGCGATGCTGGTGCGGCATGACCTCACCCTGCGCGATGTGGCCGATGTTGTTTCAGCGGAAATGGAAACCACGCCAGCAGGCGATGTCAGTGGTGGCAGCGCCCGTCTGCGGACCGGTCAGACCAGAAGGTCTGAACAGGAACTCGGCGAGATTGTCGTTAAGGCCCCAAGCCAAGGTGAAAAACTGCAATTGCGCTCCGTCGCCGACATTGTCACCGAGGGTGTAGAGAGCGGTCGGGCCTACTATCACAACGGCATGCCGGCGGTAGTTCTGCGGGTCGACCGCAGCGCGCAAGGTGACACGATTTCCATTCAACGCGCAGTCGAGAGGATCACAGCAGAATTTCAGGAAACGCTGCCGGATGGCGTCGTGGTTCAAATGACCCGGACCCGATCGCAAAACATCATCGATCGTATGAACATCCTGATTGAAAACGGGTTGTTTGGTCTCGGGTTGGTGTTGGCTTTCCTGTTTCTGTTCCTGTCCTCACGCACCGCGTTCTGGGTCGCGGCCGGTATTCCCGTCGCCATGGCGGCAACGGTCGGTCTGATGTATGCGTTCGGCCTGACGCTGAATATGGTGTCGGTTTTCGCTCTGATCATCTGTCTGGGCATCGTCGTTGACGATGCCATTGTCGTGGGGGAGCATGCCGATTTCCTTCACCGGCGTGGATACCCGCCGGAGGAGGCCGCGAGCCTGGCCGCCCGCCGCATGACCGCGCCGGTGTTCAGCGCGTCCATAACCACACTGATTGCGTTCGTCGGATTGATCGCAATCGGCGGACGGTTCGGCAATCTGATCGCCGACATTCCCTTCACCGTTGCCGTTGTGCTGATCGCAAGTCTGGTGGAATCCTTTCTGATCCTGCCGGCTCATATGAACCATGCCTTGAAGGCCAGCAAGAAACCGCACTGGTACGACTTTCCGAACCGGCTTTTCAATCGTGGTTTTGTCTGGTTTCGGGAGAACCTTTTCAGGCGCTTCATCGGGTGGGTCATCAGAATGCGATATCCGGTTCTCGGATTTGGCGTGATGATCCTGCTTCTGTCCCTGACGCTGTTTTTTGACGGAAGCGTTCGCTGGCGTTTTTTCAATGCTCCGGAACGGGCTGTCGTATCGGCCAGTATCGCCATGATGCCTGGTGCAGAGCGTGAAGACACCAAGGCGATGATCACGGAAATGGAACGCGCGCTGGATGTGGTCAATGAACGCTATGCTGGGGAACACGGCGCTGAACCGGTGTTGTTTACTCTGTCCACAGTGGGGGCAACAGCCGGGAGAGGCTTAAGCGGTGCGGACACGAAAGATGTCGACCAACTCGGCGGCATTTCGATAGAACTGCTGGATCCGGACTTGCGACCTTATTCTGCCTTCCAGTTCATCAGGGACTGGCGCGAGGAGATCAACAGACCACCGCTGCTTGAGACACTTGCCTTGCGCGGCGAGCATTCCGGTCCCGGTGGCGACGCAATTGATGTCAGGCTTTACGGAAACTCAACCGAGACGCTCAAGGCGGCCGCGGAATACCTGAAACAGGCCCTTGCTTCGATGGAAGGGGTGAGCGCGCTCGAGGACACGCTCGCCTACGACAAGCCCGAACTGAACCTGACGCTCACTCCACGTGGAGAAGCCCTTGGTTTTACAACTGATGACATCGCGATCATCCTGCGTAACAGGCTTGAAGGCATCGAAGTCGCCGAGTTCCCGGTCGGACGGCGGACTGCAACGGTCAAGGTGCTGATGCCGGATGAAGAAACCGATTCCGCTTTCCTCTACACGACGCGAGTGCGTACAAATGCCGGCAGCTACGTATCTCTGAGTGAGATCATCAACGTGGACAGCAGCTACGGTTTTGCTTCGGTGCGGAGAAATGACGGCCTCAAGACGTTGCAGGTTACCGGTGACGTATCGGAAGACGACCCGGAGGCGGCCGCCCGTGTCACGGCTGCGCTGGTAAATGATCTGCTGCCGCAGATCGCGACCGAGTTTGATGTCGAAAGCGAGTTGGGAGGATTGGCGGAACAGGAAAGATCTTTCCTGTCGGAAGCAATGATCGGTTTTGCCCTTTGTCTGGCCGGTATCTATCTCACACTGTGTTGGATCTTTGAATCATGGACGCGCCCGTTGATGATCATGATCATCATTCCCTTTGGCGCGATAGGCATGTTGTGGGGGCACTATCTGCATGGTGTTCCGTTGTCGATGTTCTCTGTCGTCGGGTTTATCGGCATGTCCGGCATCATCATCAACGACAGCATCGTTCTGGTAACGACGATTGACGAATACGCCAAGGACCATCCGTTCGGACAAGCACTGGTCAACGGCGTCTGTGACCGCTTGCGGGCCGTGGTGCTGACGACCGCAACAACAGTCTTCGGACTGGCACCGTTGTTGTTTGAAAGCAGCCGTCAGGCTCAATTCTTGAAACCGACAGTGATCACGCTCTCTTATGGCCTTGGGGTCGGCCTATTCCTTGTGATCTTAATGGTTCCGGCGCTCCTTGCTGCGCAAAAGGATTTTGGCCAATCGATTTCAAGCGGACGGCGCTTGCTGAAGATACGCGGCCGACGGCCTCTCTCTGGCGGGCAAACGTAAAAAAGCCGCGCATTTGAGCGGCTTTGGGTAACCATTCCTGTCGAACAGCCCAGAAATACTCAAACAGGTCAGTTGGCCGACTTAACGCAGCGGGGCGTTTGCGTCGTCCGGAACCAATGCAGGTGGCTGTTTGGTATCACTAAACGCAGGAACCGCGGCTTCAAATGCATCGACCCACGTCGCCAGTTTCGGATGATCCTGACGCCAACCGTCGCCAAACCGCATATCGAGATAGCCGAGCGCACAGGCAAGCGTCAGGGAACTTGCTGTGACATCAGCCTTGGTTGAAGGTGCTGGGGGGGTGTTGTTCTCGAAATAGTCCAGTCCACGTTCGATCTTGGAGGCTTGATAACTGTCCCAGTCAGGATCCCGGTACTTCGGCTCCTTGAAGCGTTTCTCGTAGACCCGCAAGATTGCTGCATCCATGATGCCATCGGCAAGTGTCTGATCACGAAGAGCGATAAATCGCGCTTCGCCGGTTGGAAACAGCTTGTTACCACCTGCCAACCAGTCAAGGTATTCGAGGATGACGGCGCTATCATAGAGAACTTCGCCGTTATCGAGGATAAGTGCCGGGATTTTTCCGAGCGGGTTTTCGCTGCGCAGACTGTCCGACGGGTCGGCGGTATTGGCGTCTTCGATGGTAATGCGGTCCTTCAGTCCCAGGACAGCCATGGCGAGTTTGATTTTACGGCCAAAGGGAGATGGCGGAGACGAGCGAAGTTTCATCGTGGCAAATCCAGAAAGAGGAGGTTATCGATGCTGACAGCGACGATGTTCACTGTCGGTGAAGTTAACGGGTCCTGGGTGGAGGGACCGACAGGCTGTTGATGCGGCAGGCTGAACGGTCGACATTGTCGCAGGACCTGAAATCAAGATCTTTCGTCAGGCAGATACGAACCTCTTCAAGTTCGCCATTCTCGCAGATAACGGCCATTCCATCTGCCAGCAGACCCGGATTGGAAACGCGGAACGCCTTTTCAACGGTGTCCGGGGAAGCCTTGCCGCGCTTGTTGAGCGTCTTGAAAGCACCCGGGATCGTGATTTTCTCGAAGGCTTCGCGGGTGAGGTCGAAGTAATCTTCCGGGTCCAGTCCCGAGCATGTCCCGTGCTTGCGCCATTGATGGAAGACGAGGCCGTGGCTCGGCATGATGTCTTCCATGTCTACCGCAATCTGACGATCGATCCGTTGAGAAACACCCGGACAATTTGCCGGGTAGCCTCGCTCATATTGCGGCCATAACCCGTGGACAATAAAGCGAAACGGCTCCTGGCCTGAACATTGATGAGGATTGGCGTCATCGCCTTTCTGCTTGCAGTAAGTCGGTGACCAGGACAGCGAGAGGACGTAGAAATCAAATTCGCCTGGTGTGTCTGCGCTTGCGGATCCGGAGACTAGTCCAATAATCAGGCACGCAGCCAAACTCCATGCGCGGCTGAAAAGCGCCATCGGCAAGTCCTTTCAGAGCTTTAGCTCAGTGAGGGCGGGCAGTGCTGCAGTGGGCTCCATATACACGCCACTTGTCGAGTGGTGCCAGGCAGGCTTCCACGTTCCAGCTAATGCCGACAAATCCGGCATGTTCTTCAACAAGATAGTGGACGGATTGATAGCTGCCGTCAGAAAGATTTGCCTTGCCGCTGCAATAGCGCCGTGCGAGCGGGCTGACGCCATTCACCCGGTAGGCGACCTCCCTGATTTCTTCGATCCCGAGAATTGTCCGCCCCCCGTAATAGTCATTGCGAGCCCGGGCGACGGACCCTGCAACCGCGCTCTGTACGGACGCTGCGGTGCAGTCCGGCAGGCGCTTGTCACCGCCGAAGGAGAAATAGGCACGGTTCTCTTCGGCCGTTGCCGGAGCAGCAAGACTTGCGCAAACGGTGAGAGCGGACAGGATCAAACGGGCGGAACGGGCAAATAGCACGGCGATGTCTCCGGATGGCAATTAGTGTTGGAAACACTGCGGGAGGGAAGCCCCGAGGTCAAGCATCTGGCGTTGCAAAATTGTGAAAGTGCCACATTATTCGCTGATCAGTTGTGTAACTTGCCAACTTGCTCCCGGTCCCTGGTGAAGGACATCGCAAAGCCAGGGCAGGATCTGACGCATCTCGTCAGCGAGAGTGAAGGAGGGATTGACCAGTGTCATTCCGGAGCCGAGCATTCGCGTGTCAGGACCGCTTTTGCCGACATTCAATTCCAGGGTCAGAACATCCCGCAGACCTGCTTCTGCAAATGTCTCGTGCATGCGCCGGATCGCCCGGCTGTCTTTCATTGGATACCAGAGTGCGTAGGTTCCTCCAGACCATTTTTTCCAGCCCTTCACGATCGCATCCGTCATGCGGTCAAACTCGTCGCGTACTTCGAAGGCCGGATCAATCAACACTATCCCACGTTTTTCCTTCGGAGGCAGGAAGCTTCCCACGGCCAGCCATCCGTCAAGATGAATGGTCTTAACCTGATGATCGCCCTCGAAAAGGTCAGACAGCGCTTGAAAGTCCGAAGGGTGAAGTTCGGTCAGGGTCAGACGGTCCTGTTTGCGCATCATGCGCCGGGCCAGGGCAGGGGAGCCTGGATAGAGTTTCAGTGAGCCGTCTGGGTTCATTTCCCGGACAACACCGAGCCAGGGTTCCAGAAGGTGCGCAACGGAAGGTGGGATTTCGCTCTTCATCACCTTTCCGATACCCAGTTGCCATTCCCCGGTTTTCTGAGTTTCTTCCGAACTCAGATCGTATTGGCCAATTCCCGCGTGTGTGTCGATGACCCGGAAGGCCTTGTCCTTGCGCTGGAAATAAAGGATCAGCCTTGCCAAGACGGCATGTTTCAGAACATCACCGATGTTTCCAGCGTGATATGCGTGCCGGTAGTTCATGAAACATGTCCCTTGTCGTTGAGCTCAAGCAGCCGGTTCGGGTGCGCGTCTAAGATAGATGACGGCCTTGTCGCCGAGGTCGGATTTGCCAACCTCCTCAAATCCCAGTCTCTTGTGGAAGCGTAAAGATCCGGGATTGGGCGGGCGTTCATTTACTTCGCAAACAAAGCAGCGACCGGTTTCGGACAAGTGTTTGAACAATTCGGCGTAGAGTGCATCGCCGATTTTCTTTCCACGCTGTGTTTCGTCAACGCAGATACGATCAGTGTAGGCGAAATTCGAAAGACGCTCACTCAGCCACAGGTAGTTGCGGCTTTGATAATCCGCGCCATCGGCAATGCATAGCAGGAAACCGCCTGGTGTTCCGCCGATTTCTGCAACGAGGCAGACCAGCGCGACATTGACCAGGTCCAGCAGTTCTTCTGCCGTCAGCTCGTTCACGGCCGGAACAGCGGAGTTGTTCAGCGGCAAAAGAGTACTCAAATCACCTGGTTGAAACGGGCGGATCCGTACGGAAGAGGATTGCTCGGAGGTCATGGCTACACCTGAGATTGATCGGAGCAGCCTTATAGGCGGTCGGGCAGCCCTTGAAAAGGTGAGGGGGAGGGAGATTAAAAAGACTTTGGGCGCGGCATGGCCGCGCCCAGCTTTCTCAAAGCCCTGGGGCTGAAGAAAGATTTATTCTTCTACCGGTGTGCTTTCGT
>NZ_JAILWL010000229.1 GCF_025698965.1 Roseibium sp. | reverse complement strand
AGGGCGGCTTCGCCGTTATCCCGCATCCGGACAAACTGACCCAGGCGTTGCCCCAGATCTACCGCCAACTTGTTGGAGGTTGATGGTGAGCGGTTCGGTGACGCAGGCGAGATCAGGAACGCTGGACGAATTGCCCGGCGACCTGATGATGTGGGTTCTGATCATCAGCGAGCTGTTGGTTTTCGGGGCGGGACTGGCAGCATTTCTCGGGGTCCGGATTACGGACCCCGCCGGATTTGCCGAAGCACGAAGCCACCTCCACCCAGCGCTTGCCGGGATCAATACCATTGTTCTGATCACCAGCGGATTTCTGGCAGCCAGGGCTCTTGATCTGCGTCTGAAGAAAGGACGTGCCGCAGCTCGCCTGCATCTGGGCGCCGCGATGGTTCTGGGGACTGTCTTTCTGGTGATCAAGGGATACGAATACGCGGATGTTGCCGGACAGGGCATCTCCACCGAGACCCACCCGCTCTTCACTTTCTACTATCTTCTCACCGGCTTTCATGCCGCACATGTCGTGGCCGGAATTGCCATTCTTGCCCTGATTGCCTGGAAGGATGCTCCCCGCAACATCGAGGTCGGCACAGCCTTCTGGCATATGGTCGACCTTGTCTGGGTCCTGCTGTTTCCGGTGATCTATTTGCTGGGCTGAATTGTGGACCAGAGGCTTGAAATGACAAAAGATCCAACGACCCGGGCCTGGCTGGTGCTCTTGCTTTTGAGCGGGGCTTCGGTACTGGCTG
Source organism: Roseibium sp. (assembly GCF_025698965.1). Taxonomy (GTDB): domain Bacteria; phylum Pseudomonadota; class Alphaproteobacteria; order Rhizobiales; family Stappiaceae; genus Roseibium. The sequence continues at coordinate 9,523 of NZ_JAILWL010000229.1, read as the reverse complement.
CTGTCCTGGCGGGCGGGTCTTTCAGCAAAAGCGTGATCGGGGTGTTCGTTCTGCTCTTTGCCTGGATGAAAGCACGCGTCATTCTTTCGCGCTATCTGGGTCTCTGGCAGGCCCCGACCTGGCTTTCTGGCTTCAACTGGGCCTTGGGGTTTTACGGTCTCTTGTTGATCGGGCTTTATCTGATCCCGGCCTTCACGGCTTGAATGCAGCCGCAAGCGCAGCGGGAAGCTCAAACTCTTCCAGGACCCTGTGGCGGCCGTCTTCCGACATTTTGCGCGCTGTTTTTTCCACGATGCCCTGAACTTTGTCACTGCTGTGCTTGGCAGCAAAAGGCGCGAAATACCACTTCAGGAATACGAAACAGATGACGTCCTCCAGCGCTTGTACGTCAGCATGACGCTTGATGCCTTCCTTGCGGAGCATTCTGCCGGCTGCCGAAATCTCTTCTTCCGGATATCCGGCATCGGTCATGATCGCACCGACGCGTTCCGCATGGTGTTTGGCCAGATCCCGACGCCAGGCGTGATAACCTGCCTTGCCGTCCGGATAAGTGGCTCTGGGCACCGACCAGCGTTCGATATGCTGACCTCGCGCGGCAATTCTGAGTGCATCCGGTGCGTCCGGAAATAGGCGGTCGAGTTCTTCGCTCATGCGCTGACCATAAAGAAGCGCAGCTGGTTCACCGGATTCCTGGTTCGGGTCAGCGGCGTTAGCTTCGTCAATCGCCTTCAAAGCGGTTTCCAGTTTCGTCATTGCGCTTTGTGCCAGGCTTCCACAGGATCGGTTTCGGAAAATTCCCTGAGACGTTCAATGTCGTCAATTGCAGCGTGATTGCGTTTGATATGAACGCCAGCATTTTTCAGTTTCGCAAAGGATCGGGAGAGGCTCTCCGGCTTCATGCCGAGACGGCCGGCGATCAGAAACTTGTCGTATGGCAGTGTCACGACGCAGCTGCCTTCTTCGTGTTCACACAGCTCAAGCAGAAATTCCGCAACGCGTTGCGGGCCCGTCTGCGCCTTGAGTTGTTCCAGCTGGGAGACCAGCGAATGCAGATGCGCGAAGGTGGAAGCGAGCACCGAAACCGCAATCTCCGGGTCCTTGCGCATGGCTTCCAGAAGCGCGACGCTCGGAATGCGCATGACTTCGCAGGTGGTCACCGCTTCGGCGGATACCGGATAGGCATGGCCGCGGAAGGCAACGGCTTCTCCAAAGCTCTCGCCCTTGGCAAACACGTTCACCACAGCTTCACCGCCATTCGGTGCGATTCTGTAAAGCTTGACCCATCCTTCAGTAACGATGTGGATGGCCTGCGCGGTTTCTCCCTGCAGGAACAGCGTTTCTCCGCGATCATATTCGCGCCAGCTGGACATGCTGAGAACCATGTCCTGGATCTCCTGGGAAAAACTTTTCAGCAACAAGGAATTTTGCGCAATCTTCCTGCGGCGTTCACTTGGCATTGTAAATAAACCCTTCTTGGATCCGGTCGGCGGATCCCCTCTCCGTTGCGGCTACTCTACACAACTGCCTCATGGGGTCACATGCGGTGAAATGCGGACATAGACCGTCTTTGTCACAGGCAACTTGATTATTGTCATTTAGTCCACTGCTGCATGCGGTTAGCTTTCGGGCAAATTGAGAAAGCGAGGATATCATGGACTATCAAGCCTTTTTCAAAAACCGGCTGACCGCGCTCAAGGAAGAGGGCAACTACCGGGTCTTTATCGATCTTCAGCGCAAGCGCGGTTCATTTCCAGAGGCCGTCTGGACACACAACAATCACGCCGACGAAGTCGCGATCTGGTGCTCCAACGACTATCTGGGCATGGGGCAGCATCCAAAGGTGCTTGCCGCGATGCATGATGCAATCGACCGGTGTGGTGCCGGTGCAGGCGGGACGCGGAACATTTCCGGCACGACCCATGACCATGTCATCCTCGAACAGGAACTGGCGGATCTTCACGGCAAGGAGGCCGCACTCGTCTTTACGTCTGGCTATGTCTCCAACTGGGCGGCGCTCGGCACACTTGCCGCGCAAATTCCCGGCTGCATTGTCTTTTCCGACAGTCTCAATCATGCCTCGATGATCGAGGGTATTCGGCAGTCCCGTGCCGAAAAGGTAATCTGGAAGCACAACGATCTCGAGGATCTGGAGGCCAAGCTGGCTGCAAGCGATCCTGGACGTCCGAAACTGATTGCCTTTGAAAGCGTCTACTCAATGGATGGCGATATCGCGCCGATATCCGAAATCTGCGATCTGGCGGACAAGTATGGCGCCATGACCTATCTCGATGAGGTGCACGCCGTGGGACTATACGGTCCGCGAGGCGGTGGTATCGCCGAACGCGAAGGTCTCATGGATCGTCTCACGGTGATCGAAGGGACACTCGGCAAGGCGATCGGTGTTGTCGGGGGCTACATTGCCGCGTCGGCAGAACTGTGCGATTTCGTCCGCAGCTTTGCCAGCGGTTTCATCTTCACGACGGCCCTGCCACCGGCAATCGCGGCAGCTGCAACTGCCTCGATCCGGCATCTGAAGGCAAGTTCGGTGGAGCGGGAGGCACATCAGGCCATCGTTGCCAAGGTTCGCAAACGGCTCGACATCCTGAGCATCCCGCATGTTCACAATCCGAGCCACATCATCCCTGTGATGGTCGGCAATCCTGCGAAATGCAAATTCCTTTCCGATACGCTGCTGACGGATTTCGGTATCTACATTCAACCGATCAACTATCCGACCGTACCCAAGGGAACAGAGCGGCTTCGTATCACACCCTCGCCGGTCCATACGCCAGGCGATGTCGACCGGCTGGTTTGCGCACTGCATTCGCTCTGGAACCAGTGCCAACTGGCAAGAAAACCCATTGCTGCGGAATAGCTGTGTGCGGCTTGATGATAGTCAAGGATCGCATCGACTAATCGCCGTTTTCTAAACGCGCAGTAAAGACGCAAAGGGTCTGACCGCTTCGATAAAATGAGGCCAAGGGGAGCGGTCGAACCAGCCGGGCCGGGAATGGCCAATACCAGCCCCGACCCGGCACAAATGTGTTGGCCTCGATCAGAACGAAACTTTCAAACCAGGCCAAGGCGTCCTCTTTCGGCCTGGAAAACCAAACACCACGTGTGCCAGCGTGTTTCAGCATTTCAGTCAATGTGCCGACCGGATGCCAACTGAAGAATCCCTGCGATGAAACGCAGGGATTTTTTTTCTTAGGGCAAAACAGGACGACGATCAGGCTGGATTGACCCGCTCTATCGCTATGTTGAACAGCACCTGACGTTTCTCTTCTGTTGCGATCTTGATAGCCCGTTCCAGCGCGGCGGGCAGGGCTTCGCCGTCGCTAATCGTTTCGGTATAGGCACGGCTGGCTTCTGCCGTTTTGGTAAAGTCAGGACTTGGCTTGAGCGACGTCAGCGGAACCTCGTTGGCCTGATGCGCCAGGCCGCCCTTATAGGTTCCGACGACCGAATGGCGGACTGCGCCCCATTCCTCGTTGTTGAGCACAAGCACAATAACCGGCAGGTCGAGCGCTTCAGCCACCTGATGGCAGACCGTCGGGTTGGCGAACATGTAGCTGCCATCGCCGATGGTTGCGAAAACCAACCGGTCCCGATCCGCGAGCTGAGCACCCAATGCCGCAGGCAACCCCCAACCGAGGCCGCCGGAATATGGCTCTTGAAAATAACTGTTGTGGCTGTCGAGATCGAGTTGGTCAAGCGGGCAGCCCAGCTCCTGAAAGACGGTGGCATTGCGCCCCTTGATGGCACGGCCAAGACAAAGGCTGACCCATTCCTTGGTCATTGGACTGCCCTTGCCACGTTCAGCCGTGGCGATCACTGCTTCGCGGTTGGCTCTGGAAATCTCCGAAATGCGCTGGCGGCGTTTGTCGATGAGGGTCTGGTCGCGGGGCTGACCGTCCATTTCTTCTATCAACGCCATGAGCGTATCGCTCGTTTCCCCGGCAAGCGTGATGTCGGCCGGGAAGTTGCGGACCGGTGTCCGGCTGAACAGCGGATCAGGACCCAGTTGGATTACCTTTAGATCTTGCTGAAGTGTGACCCTGTCCGGCCACCAGGGAGCAAGCGCATTGATGACCAGCACCACGTCGGCCTCGCTCAGCAGTGCTTCCGGCGCCGACCCGACCTGCATCGGGTGCGACAGCGGCACGGACAGCATGTTTGCCCAATAGTGCGATAGCGGTATCCCCCAGTCTTCGAGAAAATCCGACAGTGCTGCAAACCCTGCCTTTGAACCGGCTCCTCGCTGGCTGATGATGAGCGGCGTTTTCGCCTGAGCCAGCAGTTTTGCGGCGGACTTGATATCTTCACCATGGGCTGCGGTGACGACCGGTGCCATTCGGGACGGGCTGTTGAGACCCGCCGCTGGTGCCGGTTCGCACAGGACTTCTCGTGGCAGGCTGAGATAGACCGGCCCTTTCGGTGTGGAGTTCGCGATTGCGCTTCCACGATCGAGCAGGTCCGAAACCTGCTCCGGAAAGCGGAGCTCATAATCCCATTTGGTGACTTCGCGGACCAGGGCTGTCTGATCGAACATTTCCTGTCCCCATCCGATAGGAACGGTTCGCGCACCGAAGCGCTTGCCTTCCGTAACAGGCGTGCGCCCGGACATCATCAGGACAGGAACTTGGTCGCACCAGGCATTGATCGCGCCGGTCACACCGTTGGACAGACCGACATTCGTGTGCAGCATCACGGACTGCATTTTTCCGGAGATCTGGTAATAGCCGTGGGCCATGCCCATCGCGGCGTGTTCGTGCGGCACCGTCACCGGTATCGGCAACTCGATCCCTTCGTGCGATGCGGAGACCAGCCCTTCGATGATCGGTGGAAAGTCTGTCCCAGAATTGACGAACACATAATCGATGCCAAGTGCTTTCATCTTGCCGAAGATCGCTCCACCTGCCGAGAGTGCCGACTGGTCCGCTGACTTGCTCATTTGTTTCTCCTGACCGCGTTGCCGGTCCTTGGCATGTTTGGCGTTTGGAACTTGTCCTTCTTGCGGGAGACCCTCCATTTGCTGCTGCATCAGGGCAAACCGCAGGGAAATGGAAGGGGCATTGTCTAAACCGCATATCGTAAAGCGAGATCAGCGTTTGTTTCCAAAAATGGAAAGTATAAGGCCCGATATCTCAATTTACATTACCAAACTAATTAGTGAAGATGATTTCTGGAGGAGTGAAATCGGTCTGCAATCCGGGGAAAAATCCCTTGTCTGATCTTTTTTACCTCGACGTATAGGTTCAACATCCCACCACGGATGCAATGTCAAGTTACTTAATTTGACAATATTTAACAAGGCAAATAAAATACGCAAAGCTGAATACTGAATTGGCAGACAAAAATCAAATTGGGCGGACTGGAAATAGTCAACTTTCGATTGTGTTTGCTAAGGTCGGACCGGAAAAGTCGGTGAAGTTCACTGACGAACTGCACAACGCGACCCATTCGGGTTGAAATCGTGTCAACCGTCGGAAATTCGGAATTCGCTCGGAGGAGGAAATATGAGCACCTTGAAAAATGCGATTATGGGAACGGCGCTTTTCGTACTTGGTACAACGTCGGCCTATGCTGCGGACTATGAATTCAAGCTTCACCATTTCCTGGGTGAAAAAGCGCCGGCCCACTCGAAAATGCTGGCGCCCTGGGCCAAGCAGGTTGAAGAAAATTCCGGCGGCAAGGTTGCTATTGAAATCTATCCGGCGATGACGCTGGGTGGTCGGCCGCCCGAGTTGATCAATCAGGTGCGGGACGGAGTGGTCGACCTTGTGTGGACCGTGAACGGTTACACCCCGGGCCTGTTCCCCCGCTCGGAGGTTTTTGAACTGCCCGGTGTGCACAAGAACGACACGGCTGCCACCAATCTGGCCCTCATGGACCTTTATGAGAGTGACCTGAAAGACGAATACAAGGGTGTGGAAGTCATGTTCCTGCATGTGCATGCAGGGCAGGGCATTCACATGACCGACACTGAAGTGCGGTCTCCGGCAGATCTTGAAGGCAAGAAGATTCGCATTCCGACCCGTACCGGTGCCTGGGTGATTGAAGCCCTCGGCGCATCCCCGGTTGCCATGCCGGTTCCTGAATTGCCACCTGCGCTGCAAAAGGGTGTGATTGACGGTGCGCTGATTCCCTGGGAAATCATTCCACCACTGAAAATCCAGGAACAGACCGAATACCAGATCGAAGGTGCCGACAAGGAACGCTTCGGCACGACCGTTTTCCAGGTGTCGATGAACAAGGACCGCTGGGACAGCTTGCCCGACGATGTGAAACAGGCTTTCCGCGACGCATCGGGCAAGGAATGGGTCAAACAGGTTGGCGACATCTGGGCCGGTGCCGATGATTTCGGTATCGGGCTCGCCACCAAAGCCGGCAATACGCACATTACTCTGACACCGGAAGAAACCGCTGCGTTCAACCAGGCACTCGAGCCGGTGGTTACCCGCTGGGTTGAAGAGGTTTCCGGAAAAGGCATAGACGGTGCAGCACTGGTCGACAAGGCCAAGGCAGCTATTGCGGACAACGCGTCGAACTGATGCCGGATGTCCAACAGGAAAGCAGCTCCGGATTTACCGGGGCTGCCAGTCGCCTGATAACGTTCTGGGCTCTCATGGGTGGCATCGTCTTGCTCCTTGTGGTCGGTGTGAACATGCTCTCGATCGTCGGCTCGGTCTTCGGAACTCCGTTTCCAGGTGATTTTGAACTTACCGAAATGGGCGTGGCGGTCGCCGTGTTTGCGTTTCTCCCCTATTGCCAGCTCATCGGGGCCAATGTCTCGGCTGATATTTTCACAGCGGCAGCATCCAAACGGATGATTGCGTTTTTCACGATGCTCGGTTCGCTGGTCGCATTGGGGTTTGCGGTATTGCTCATCTGGCGCATGTATTTCGGCATGCTGGACCAGAAGGAATACGACTACACCACGACGATCCTTCAAATTCCCCATTGGATCGCTTTCATTCCGATCCTGCTCTCCCTGGCCTTGCTGGCTCTGGCAGCCTTTGTCACGCTTATGCGTGACGTGAACGCTCTGTCGAAAGGATAACAAAGAGATGGCAGACGCTCTCTTGCTGGGGCTGGGTGGCCTTGTCGTGCTCATTTTCCTGATCGCGATAAGGATGCCGATTGCCTATGCCATGATCCTGGTCGGCGGCGTCGGTACCATGATGCTCAATGGCCCGGCGCTCGTCTTCAGCCAGCTCAAGACCCTCGCCTACGGCCAGTTCTCCATCTACGATCTATCGGTCGTGCCGATGTTCGTGCTGATGGGTGCAATCGCGTCCAAAACGGGTCTGAGTCAGGCACTGTTCCGCGGAGCCAATGCCTGGCTTGGCTGGCTGCGTGGTGGTACGGCAATGGCTGCTATCGCAGGCTGCGCGGGCTTTGGTGCGGTCTGTGGATCGTCTCTGGCGACCGCCTCAACCATGGGCAAGGTCGCGCTGCCGGAGCTGCGCCGCTACAAATATTCCGGTGCGCTTGCGACCGGCACGCTGGCTGCCGGTGGGGTTCTGGGTATTCTGATCCCGCCCTCGGTTGTACTGATTATCTACGCCATCATTGTGGAAGCGAACATCGTCACCATGTTCATGGCGGCTTTTCTTCCGGGATTGCTGGCTGTCGTTCTGTTCCTGCTGACAATTGCAGTCTATGTCGCAATCAAGCCGGAGGCGGGGCCGAAGGGTGGGGTGCCCGACAGGGCGGAATTCGTCGAGGCCACCGCTGGAATGATTCCCGTTCTGATCATCTTCGGGCTGGTGATCGGAGGCATCTATTTCGGTTTCTTCAACCCGACACCGGCCGCAGCTGTCGGCGTGTTTCTCGTGCTCCTGTTCGGGCTGCTTCAGCGCAGCTTGAGCGGTAAGGATTTCGTGGCAGCACTTAAGGAAACGGCGTCCACATCCGGCATGATCTATCTGATCATTCTTGGTGCCGAGCTTCTGAAGATTTTCATGTCGAGGGTGGGTCTGCCGCAGGAAACGGCTGCTTGGATCTCAGGATCCGGACTGGAGCCGATGACGGTTCTGATCCTCCTGCTGGTTGCTCTGATCCTGCTTGGTTGCCTGATGGACAGCCTGTCCATGATCCTGCTCGTCATTCCGTTCTTCTGGCCGGTGCTGGTGGAAATCAACGGCGGGATTTACCAGGGGGCCGAAGGTGCGGGCTACGGCATGAGCACTGAGGACCTGAAAATCTGGTTCGGCGTGCTGGCCCTGATCGTCGTCGAACTCGGGCTGATCACGCCACCGGTCGGCATGAATGTCTTCGTGATTTCCTCATTGGCCCGCGACACACCGATGATCGAAACCTTCAAGGGCGTCGCCCCGTTTTTCGGAGCGGAAATTATCCGCGTGATCCTGCTGGTCAGCTTCCCCGCCCTGACACTCTGGTTGCCGCGGCTTCTGCAATAGCCAGGGAACGTTTTTGCCTCAAATGAGTTGCCCCTGGAGACGTCCAGGGCGGCTTGCAATAATAAGATTCAATCCGACGACCGGCGCTGTGCGAAGATCCTTGCAGCCATTTCCTTGCAGGGTTCGATGACTTCCTGCGGATCGAGGGCGGTCTTCCAGTTGATCTCCAGAGGACTGAGTTTGGCCAATGCATCTGCGAACGGAGCCGCATCTGCGGCGGCAGAAGCAACGATTTCTTTGGCCCTGGGGCGGGCAATGCCGTTCTTGGCCAGAATGAAGCTGGCAGTTTCGGCCATCATCTCGGGATTGGCCTGAAGCGTCGCGTCCAGATTTCCCGCATTGGGGATCAGGCTCTCCGCAAGCCTTTGTGCGTGCTGCAGGGCTGACCCCGTTGCAAGAAGCATCTGGGGGAGGTACATCCATTCCAGAGGCCATTTTGAGCCATCCCGTTCTTCCTCCGGATCGGCGGCAGTCGACAGCGCAGCCTGAGCCGAGATGGCGATCCGGTTGAGAACCTTTATAGTCTCCGCCTGAACCGGATTGGCCTTTTGCGGCATCGTCGACGACCCACCCCCAGTTCCGCTGGCAACTTCGGCAATATCCGTCCGACCCATCAGGATCAGGTCTCCGGCCATTTTCGAAAGCGCGGCACAGACTTGTTGCAGCCAACTGGCCAGTGCAAGGATCGAGGAGCGGTTGACATGCCAGGAGGCACTCGCTTCCAGACCGAGTTCGTCCGCCAGCTTTTTCAGAACCAGCGGACCGTCCGGAGCGATCGCGGAATTAACACCGGACGCCCCGCCGAACTGAACTTTCAAGACCGCTTTGCGCAGCCGCGGCAATGCCGTCTCGATATCGATCAATGGATGCGCCCACTGGGCGATCCGGTACCCGAGCGTGATCGGGGTTGAAATCTGACTGCGCGTCCGGCCGGCAAGCAACGCCTTCGCATGGTGATTGCTTTCCGTCTGCAGCGTGTCGAGAAGCCGTTTGATGCGGCGTTCGAGAATGTCGAGACAGGCGCGTATCTGTAAAACCTGTGCAGTGTCCATGACATCCTGACTGGTTGCCCCCCAATGAAGCCAGTGCCCTGCATC
>NZ_JAILWL010000228.1 GCF_025698965.1 Roseibium sp. | reverse complement strand
ATGCAAACGGCACCGAAATCAGCACACTCGAAATCACTGCAACGACAACTGTCGACGATCTCGAAGCTGCCATCGATGCCATTGATGGTTCCAGCGCGGCCCTGTCCGGTGACACACTGACCGTCACCTCCGACTTCAAGTTGTCCGTTTCTTCGGACAATACCGGCTTTAACGGCAGCGCCACGTTAACGACGAACGGAACGGATTCGGGTTTTGCAACAGATACGGAAATCGAGACCGCTATCAGCGCCTTGAAATCTGCACAGGACACCCTAAGATCCCAGGCTTCGACATTCGGCACCAATCTGTCGATCGTTGAAAACCGTCAGGATTTCACGACATCGCTGATCAACACGCTTGAAGAAGGTGCTGGAAAACTGACACTGGCAGACACAAACGAGGAAGGTGCGAATCTTCTGGCTTTGCAGACCCAGCAGTCCCTCGCCTCGACTTCGCTGTCTTTAGCAGCTCAGGCCGACCAGAACGTGTTACGTCTGTTCTAAGTCGGAAAATACACTATCAACGACCGAAAAGGCGGGCAGTTGCTCGCCTTTTCTGCATTTAGCTGCCCCTTCTTTCTCCCCTTCAGTTTCAGCCTCTTTTGCAGAAACCGCACATGGCTTCAACGTGTTAACACCTCGTTAACCCTAAAATGCGATGCAGTTAACTAATGATTAGGGTTAACAGAAGATGATCTTAATCAACCTGCTCAGGAAGAGCAGAAGTACATGTGACCCAGGAAAGGGATATTCAGATGCAGGACATCACCCTGTCAGCTGCCGTACGGCAGAACCTCCTCACGCTTCAATCCACCGCAGACATGATGTCCGGCGTCCAGAACAAACTGGCGACAGGTCTTAAAGTTAACTCCGCGTTGGATAATCCCAACTCTTTCTTTACCGCATCCGGACTCAATTCCCGGGCAAGCGACTTGGGTAACCTGCTCGACGACATGGGACAATCACTGCAGACCATCAAAGCTGCTGACAAAGGAATTCAAACAGTAACCGACCTGGTGGAAGCCGCAAAGGCAAAAGCCAACCAAGCACTTCAGACTCAAAGCCAATACGAGCGCAAGACATTTGCGGAGCAATACAACGATCTGCTTGAGCAAATAGAAGACGTCGCAAAAGACAGTTCCTACAAAGGCAAGAACCTTCTTGCAGGCGACGGCAACGATCTAACAACCATCTTCAACGAAGATGCAACCTCCAAACTGAAGATCGAGGCGGTAGACTACACCGACACAAGCCTATCTACGGGATTGAACCTGTCCGATCTTGCTGAGGGTCAGGGTGGCGCCACCTCCTTTACGCTGCAAGGTGGCAAAACAACAATCACCCTGGAGTCGTCAACCGGGGGCCCTTCACTCAACTCTAGTTCTACGCTCTCAGATTCCACTCTGATTTCGGCATCGGCCGGCATTGCGATCACAGCTTTCGATACTACAGCAACAGCTGCTGCGATCACCGGCGGCACACTGGCGGTACCGGGTGCGACAGTTCAGGATCTGATCGATAACCTTAACGGAATCGCGGGTGTTCGGGCAGAGTTTGATGAAACCAACGGTGCTCTGACAATCTACAGTGACGAAGATTTCGCAATCAGCACTGGAACAGCGGGTGCAGCTTTCGGGTCGGTTGACGCCACAGCATTCGCACAGGATACCCAGGTCCTGGTGGACTCAGGCTCCTTCGCTGTTGGCGATACCTTGAGCCTGACTGACGGCAATGACTTTGAACTCGGCTCCCTCGAGATCGACGAAAACACGACCGTTGACGACCTGGAAAATTTCGTCAACGACTTCAACGGAGTAAGTGCCTCCTTCGACACGTCTTCCGGACTTTTGTCCATTCAGAGTGAAACCGACCTGTCGTTGACAAGTGACAATGCCGATTTTGCAGCAAGCAGTTTCACCGCCAACACAACCGGGGTCGCGGTCGCGGCCTTAAGTGACAGCGGCTTTGCAACTGACACCGACATCAATCGGGTGGTAGATCGCCTGAACAACGCTCTATCAAACCTTCGGTCTCAGGCTTCTGAGTTTGGTACGAACCTTTCGACTGTTGAGATCCGTCAAGATTACACAAAGACAATGATCAACACTCTTCAGGAAGGTGCCGGTCTCCTGACCTTGGCCGATACCAATGAAGAAGGTGCAAACCTGCTGGCCCTTCAGACCCGTCAGCAGCTTGCTTCAACCTCACTGTCCTTCGCGTCGCAGGCAGACCAGACAGTGCTATCCCTCTTCTAAGAAAGCTAGAATCAGTCGGACGCACGACTCACAAGCTGACAATCAGATACGGCGGACCAAATGGTCCGCCGTTTTTGTTTTTGCGGCTTTTTCTTCAAAAGTGGTCAAAAAAAGTTTCATATTTTTCAATTGGTTAAAAGAAACCTTTTGGTAACTTTTATTTACAGCACGTTAATGAGTGCATCACCGATTAACTTTCCATTTAGATTTGCGATCATGGTTCGCTCTCTTCTTGGTGCGAGCTAGAGACGTCCGTTACGGGTGATGAATAGAAAAGCGGTGAAGTCAGATGCCTGATATTGTTCTTTCCAGCGCGGTCCGGGACAATCTCCTGTCGCTCAAGCAAACAGCAGATCTGCAATCGGTCACACAGACCCGCCTTGCAACCGGCTTGAAGGTCAATACGGCCCTCGACAATCCGAACTCCTTCTTCACCGCGCAATCGCTAAACGACAGGGCAAGTGATCTGTCCAACCTCCTGAACAATATGGGACAGGGTGTTCAGACCATTCGCGCGGCTGACAAGGGAATCACCTCAATCACCAATCTGGTTGAGTCCGCAAAGGCAATCGCCAATCAGGCGCTACAGACGTCAAGCGAATACGAGCGCAAGCAGTTCACCAGCCAATACAACGATATCCTTGAACAAATTGAGGATTTGGCGCGAGACTCCAGCTACAAGGGCAAGAACCTTCTCGCGGGAGCCGGCAACGAACTGGAAGTTATCTTTAACGAGGACAGCACGTCCAATCTGACGGTTGAACCGGTCGACTTCACCGATACATCTCTGGACGATGGCCTCAATCTGGATGACCTTGACCCAGGTGGGACCGGCACTTCATCCTTTAATTTGTTCGGTGGCACCGCTTCACTCACGCTAACTGGTCTCCAAGCCTCTTCCAATTTGACAGATCTAGGCGACTGGGAAAATGGTGACCGGGTTACCATCACAGATAGTTCAGGCACGACCACATTGACGATCGGTACGGACATCACGACCGTTCAGGACTATGTAGACGCATTAGATGAGTTGAGCGGAGTTCACGCCAGTTTCGACGAATCGACTGACTCCATCGATCTCACCTCTGGTCTTGACAACACGATATCCATTGCAAAAGACGACAACGGCGGCGGTACTGACACGGACGGTGGCGCAACTGGAGGCACCAGCACATCTGTGCTATCGACCGCTCTCACTGCAGCATCGACCCTGATCTCTTCAGGCGGCTTTCAGGCAGGTGACACAATCACCATAACCGACGGCAATGACTTCGAACCTGCTTCATTGGAAATCGATGACGAGACGACCGTCAGCGACTTGGTAACATTTATCGACAACGTAAAAGGGCTGGATGCCTCGTTCTCAGGTGGCAGCATTAGCTTGATCGGTGAAGTATCGTTCGACATAACCAGCAGCAATTCGGACTTCAACCGAATGACGTTAGGATCGACGTCAGGAACAGTTGCCCTCTCAGCCGCCGCATCAGAGTTCAAGACAGACACCGACATTGACCGGACACTACAGGCGATCAATGCTGCCCTGGACGAACTGCGATCAGCCGCCCGATCCATGGGGACGTCATTGTCAACGGTGGAAATCCGGACTGATTTCACCCAAAATCTGATCAACACGCTCGAAGTCGGCGCAGGCGAACTCACCATAGCCGACATGAATGAGGAAGGCGCGAACATGCTGGCGCTGCAAACACGGCAGCAGCTGTCCTCGACAGCCTTGTCGCTTGCGAACCAGGCAGATCAGAGCGTCTTGAGCCTGTTTGGTTAACACAGGCGCTGAAATTCATTAAAGTATCGGGAGTGAACGTTAACCATTTCGTTAATGTTTGGTGGCGATACTCAAGCGTGGAGGTCACGGAATGGCGCTCAAGGTCGAGCTAAAACCGGGCGAACGGATCATCATCGGTGACAGCGTTATCACCAACGATAATCAACGGACCCGTCTGTTTATCGAAGGCCAGGCACCCATTCTCCGGGAAAAGGATATTCTCACACCGGCCACCGCGGATACGCCAGCAAAGAGGGTCTATTTGGCCGTTCAGCTGATGTATCTCTCAACGGATTTGGAGAAGATTCAGGAGAACTACTTCACTCTCGTCAACGATATTGTGAAGGCCGCACCGAGTACAATTCCATATGTCACCAGGATTAGTAACGCCATCCTAACCGGCGCCTTCTATAAGGCATTGAAAGAAGCACGAAAGCTCATCGAGTATGAAGGGACGCTGATCGGTCATGTACAAACAGGCAGCGCAGGCTTACCAGAAAACGAGCCAGGTGGCGGTCTCCCCGAGGGAGCTGGAAGCGAATCTGCTGATGAAAGCCGCGGCGCGGCTTCAATTGATCAAGGATGAGTGGGAAGAGGCTTCTCTTGCGGAAAAGGATGACGCTCTGGTTTATAACCGTAAACTCTGGAGCATCCTGGTAACTTCCGCAACCAGCCAGGAAAACGAACTTCCCCAGGGTATCAAGAATAATATCGCTTCATTGGGTGTATTTGTTTTCAAGCAGACCATGTCCGTCATGACAACGGACGATGCCAACAAACTAAATTCACTGATCAGCATCAATCGCGCGATCGCAGAAGGTTTGCGCGCTCGACCGCAAGCGGAATAGAGAAATCAAATCCGTATTTGGGAAAAGGCCGGTGCAGATCGCAACCGGCCTTTTTTAGTGCAAAGTCTTTTTCAGACCAGCATATAAATCTGGCCGACGCCCATCGTATGGAAATTCAGTCTACAGATAATCCGACAAGGTCAGATTAAAGACAATCGAGGATGCCCGGTAGGACACCTCGATATTGTTTTGAAGCTGAAGAATTTCAGCAGCCAACAGGTCCTTGTCGACGCCCTCGATCTCTGCAATCGTGCCTTCATAGGTGCTTTTCATCTGCACGTGACGATCGCTTGTCATGGACACGGTTCGATGCGTGATCGCGATATCGGTCGCAATATCGACAATTCCGGACTGGTCTACCCCTGCCGGCTGCAGAATGGTCCTGAGGTTGGTCGACAAGGCGTTGTAATACTCCTCGTCCGTTTGCGTCCCGCCGGAAAAGTCTGCGGCAACAAAGGTCGCCAACGCCTGAACAAGTTCCGCCAGCGGTGTTTCGTTGGCCCTCACGCCGTAATTGACTGTCAGGTTTGAATCGACAACGGCATTTTTGTCTTCACGCGGATCCGTGGTCGAAGTGTTGCGCCCGGTATACCACTCGACAGTTGTTGCAGAACCACCCGTCAAGGCTGTTGCCGTATCGTTGGGAGGACCATCGATCCTTTGAGGCTCCTCTCCTCCGAATGTGCTGAAAAACTCATCGGAGGCCCATTCGTCTGACGCCGCCTTCAGTGTCGTCAAGGCCTGGTTCTCAATTTCTGCCTCCAGTGCATCGCGCAGATTTTGTGCCGTCTCCTCCAGGTCCGCACCGATGACAAACGTGTCATCTGCTTCACCTGTCGAAGAAGCCGTCAGTTCGATGGAGACGGTTTCTGTGTGATCCGGTGGCAGCGTCAACTCAACGGTGATCGTCTCTCCCACAGCGGGCTGCCCCGTAAACTGGACATCAAAGCTGTCTGGATCCGTTGCTGCCGGACCTGTGATGGCCACGTTGCTGAGGGTCGAGGTTACCGCCGAAATATCGAAACCGAAATCATGCGCACCGTCTTCTGAAATGGTGAATGTGGAGTCTGTCGGTACGGCTGCGACATAGTTTGTTGTCAGCGCGGACGTTGTCGTTCGTCCAGAGTTGGACGCCCCCAGATTAGCTTCGGCAAATTCTTCCATCACGGTCTTGAGGCCATCAAGGCCGCCAGAACCGTTGAGAATTGCATCGAGAGTAGCAACAGGGTCATTGACGGCATCCGTTCCGCCAAAGACATAGAACCCGGCAATTTCGGTGTTGAGAATATTCACCACTTCATTCAGGAGTAATTCAGCGCGCGATTGAGTTTGCGTCTGCCCATCGTCCTGAATGATGAAGTCATTTGTATCGAGAGCCGATTTTGCATCCTGGCGGATATCTTCAAGCCGCTCGATCGACATGTTGAGCGTTTCCAGATGGAGATTGGAGATGGTTATTGTCTGCTGGTAGGTCTCGATCATGCTGACTTTCTGGGTCAGCTGAATATCCAGGAGACGCCTGTCGCCGACATCGCCATAGGTTGTACCGACCTTGCCGTGGGCCAGCTGCGTCGTTTTTTCGGCAAGCTGGTTGTTCAGCTCTGAAAGCTGCTGGGTAAGATAAGTCCGGGACGTTGTGATGTTCGAGACTGCCATTACGCACCTTAAAGGATGTTCAGAAGCTCATCGAAGAGTTCGTTGATTGTCTGCATGACACGCGCATTCGCCGCATAAGCGTTTTGCAGCTGAACCATGAAAGCCAGCTCGGCATCGAGGTCGACCGCGTAGCTTTCCTCGTAACGGATCGCGAGATTGGAAGTCAGTGCATCCTTGGCCGTCGAGAATGTCGCCGCATCTTCCGCCTGATTGCCCTGGAAGGCGACGGTCTGGTTGACAAAATCAATGATTGAGCCTTGGAACGGCGTTGACGAACTGCCAATTCCGGATGTTGGATCATAATAGGTCGTTCCGGAACTGAGTGCCTCGGCAAGATGCTGTGCGCGTGCCGGATCATTCGCCGTATTGGCTGTAGGAGTCGTCTGGTAGTTCACCAGCAAGGCACTGTCGGCCAGAAGATCTGGATTGACACTGATCCCGCTTGCATAGCCAAGACGCTGCCCGTCATCTTCCAGAGCATCGGTGAACAATTCTGGCGTGTCCCGGTTGTCGACAAAGATCGCCAGGCCAAGTCCCTGGTCGGAATTCGCGGAAACCGTCACATTTGCCGACAGGCTCTCGACTGTGGTCGGAGCAGTATTGTCGCCAAGGACCCTCAAATTGTCCGAACCGTCATTGCTGACAAGAAGACCCGTACTACCAAGCGCAGTTATGATGTTGGTTATGTAAGTGGAAGGCGTACCGCTGGAAATGTCGATGCCGAAAACCGTGTCGTTCGGATTGGCTGTCGCCGAATTGTCCAGCGGCAAGAGCGTCGCGTCTTCGACCGCCACAAGCGTCACGGTCTGCGCCACTCCCAATGTATCTGTATATTCCAGAGTAATGGTATTACCGGCCTGAAGTGCCGATACATCCAGATCAAACCCGCTGTCCAGGCCGACGGTTACATCCGTACTTTCAACCGTTACATTCGAGAGAGCCAACGACAATTCCGCAGCAATCGTGTCGAGCTGTTTTTGAGCTTCGACCAGAATGTCGTCTCTCAACCATCGAGCCGGAATTGGACGCGGCAATCAAATCGTAGGTGGTGCCACCGGGTGTTGTCACCATGACACTGTTGCCGGTCTCACCCGGCTGGAGTGCGTGTGACGCACTGAAACTCAGCGTGGAAGCCTGATTGTCCGCATAAAGTTGCTGACCATCGCTGGTTTGAATGAAAAGCGTCTCGTTGCTGCCGTCGGTGATGGTAACATCCAGATAACCGGACAATTGTTCAACAAGCCTGTCGCGCTCATCTTCCATATCGGCCGTTGAAACACCGGCCTGACTGGCGTCACGGATCGCGGCATCGATATCCTCAATGCTGGACAGGAGGTTGTTGATCGCAACGGTCTGACCGGCAAGCGTGTCGTCCGCTTCCTGTCGCAAATCCGCGATTTGCTCATAGGATGTGTTCAGCTCGCGGGCAAATGCTTCTGCAGCTGCGACAACTTCTTTCTGGGCGGTGTAATTCCCAGGGTCGTTTACCAGCGTCGTGAGCGCAGAAGATAGTTCGCCGACAAGTGCCGAAAGACTGCTGCTGTCGTCGATCGTGCCGAAAATGTCGTCGAGACGGTCTGTGTAATCGGCAATCTGCTTGGCGTAATTCGTATCGGCAAGCGAATTGAAGTAGTCAGCCTGGATCTGCTCATTGACGATCCGGCGAATCTCGGTCGCGTTGATGCCGGCAACATTGCCCTGACCATCGAAATAGGCATTTGCCGAGATGGTTTTCTTGGAGTAGCCGGCCGTATCCGCATTGGCGATATTGGACGCGGTCACATCCAACTGTCGCTGATTGTATGTTATCCCGAAAACCGCGGTATTGAGGGCACTTGTCAGACCCATAGCGGTTTCTCCTTCACAGCACGCCGGTTTAGCAGAAAGACCGGCGGGTCAGGACCCGCCGGCGAACGGTTGTTAGCGGACCATGTTCAGAGCACTGTCCAGCATCTCGTCGGCGGATGTCACAATCCGCGAATTCGCCGAATAGGCCTGCTGCGTGACGATCAGTTTTGAAAACTCGTCGGCAATATCGGCGTTGGACAGTTCCAGTTTGTTGGACAGGATCTGCCCGCCTCCCGACAGGTCTGCCTCACCGGAAGATGCCGTTGCAGAAAAGGCTGCTCCGTCTACCCGGCGCAGGTTCTGTTCTGCTTCAAACGTTGCCAACGGGATTTCGTAAACGGCCCGCTGCTGGTTGTTGGAATAGCTGGCAATGACGCGCCCGGATTCATCAACGGCAACACCTGTCAGTTCACCGGCCGCATAACCATCTTGCTCAAGGGAAACGGAACTCGCGGAACCATCCGGATCGGAATACTGGGTAAGCGAGCCGCCAGCAAAGGTAATCTCAACACCGGTTGCCTCAACACCACCGATGTCCAGCGTCGCGATGGTGAGACCGTCATTTGCTGCGTTTGCGGTACCAACGGCACCGTCGGCGACGTCGATCAGTTCACCGGTATCGTCAAATTCCATTGTGGCGACTTCATACCAGGTATCACCCGTATCTTCGCCGGTGCCGATATACATCGCCCAGATATCGTTTTGCGGCACGCCGGAATCGGCATTCTGCGTCTTGGCATAGCGCACCTCGACGTTCATCGCAGTGCCGTTCTGATTGTAAATCGTGATGGACCCGCCGGAGATCGAGCTGTCCAGGAAGTCATCATTGTCCGTATCGGCAATGTTTGCACCGCCAAGGCCGGTTGCGATCAATGCAGTGGCTTCATCCGAACCGTCATAGTCGTTTGTCGCCGGAATTCTCGGCAGGTTGGCCTGATACTCGATCGTCGTCGTCGCGGAGGCAGCCAGAGGTTGATTTTCGATCTGGACCACAGTCGGATTATCGCCAATCGCGTTACCTGTATCCGGATCCAGCGGAAAGCCCTGAAGATAATAGCCGGAGCTGTTGATCAGATAACCTTCCTGGTTTCGCTCAAAGTCACCTGCCCGCGTGTAGAAGGTCTCATCGGCAAATGTTGTGGACCCGTCAACCACATCGGACGCCTGGGTCACAACGAAGTAACCTTCGCCGTTGATCGCCATGTAGGTGTCGACCTCAACATCGGTGATGTCGCCCTGAACGGTGTTGGTTGCACGCGATGTCGCGAAGGTAGTTCCTGAAACCTGTGACGCCTGGGTATCGCCGCCACCCGAAACCAGATCGGCAAAAGTGGTATCCAGCCGTTTGTACCCGGTCGTTTGCGAGTTTGCGACGTTACCGGAGATGTTCTCCAGTGCCGTTGCCTGTGCATTCAGGCCGGAGACGGCTGAGTTAATAGCCCCATAAATACCCATGTTTCGTCCTCTTAATAGATTGGGCGATGCGAACGCGGGCTTTTCGCCCATAATCACCGCCCACTCCGCAAAGGTCGTGCCAATTTAGGTAAACAGAAATTTAAGTGTTTATTTTCAGATGGTTATGCAAGTTTGATTGCAAAACCAGCGTAAACGCGACCAGGCACTCAGCGCACAGGCGGGCAAATTCTTCCCCTCTAGATGGGCAAGTCTCGCCACATTCCCCGTTGTCTTCCGCCTGACCCTTTCGTGGACTTGCGAAACCGTGCGCAGCCTGCCACTTTCGCCCAACTCTCAATAGACGGACGACACTATGCGCTTTGAAGGAACTGAAAGTTACATTGCGACGGAAGATCTTCGGGTCGCGGTCAACGCCGCTGTTGCCCTTGAACGCCCACTGCTTGTGAAAGGAGAACCAGGCACCGGCAAGA
>NZ_JAILWL010000227.1 GCF_025698965.1 Roseibium sp. | reverse complement strand
ACCCTGCAGAACACGGCCTATTCAGTCAATATCAAGGAAAGACTGGACTTTTCCTGTGCTGTTTTCGACGCAAATGGCGCGCTGGTTGCCAACGCACCTCATATGCCGGTGCATCTGGGTTCCATGGATCGCTCGGTTGAAACGATCATCAAATTGAACAAGGGCAAGATCAAACCGGGTGATGTCTTTGCATTGAACGCCCCCTATAACGGCGGAACGCACTTGCCTGACATCACCGTTGTGTCTCCGGTCTTTGACGATGAAGGACAAAAAATTCTGTTCTGGTCCGCTTCACGCGGCCACCATGCGGATGTCGGCGGCTCGGCACCTGGTTCGATGACCCCGCGTGCGACCAATGTCAACGAAGAAGGTGTGCTCTTCGACAACTTCAAAATCGTCGACGAGGGTCGGTTCTGCGAACAGGAACTGGTCGAACTCCTGACAAACCATGCCTACCCCGCCCGCAATCCGCATCAGAATGTTGCGGATCTCTCCGCACAGATTGCTGCCAATGAAAAAGGCATTCAGGAGCTGCGGAAAATGGTGGCGCATTTCGGATTGGAAGTCGTGCAGGCCTATATGGGCCACGTGCAGGACAACGCGGAGGAAAGCGTTCGCCGTGTCATCGAGGCTTTGAAGGACTCAGAATATGAGTATCCGACCGACCAGGGTTCCGTGATCAAGGTCAAGATCTCGGTCGACAAGGACAAGCGCGAGGCAACAGTCGACTTCACCGGCACATCTGGTGTGAAACCCAACAACTTCAACGCACCCGAACCGGTAACACGAGCTGCGATCCTCTATTGCTTCCGGGTGATGGTGGATGGTGACATCCCGATGAATGCCGGCTGCCTCAAGCCGATCAATATCATCATTCCGGACGATTGCATGTTGCGGCCCTCCTACCCGGCAGCTGTTGTTGCCGGGAACGTGGAAACCTCACAGCACGTCACCAACGCGGTCTTCGCTGCGCTCGGCGCCATAGCAAATGCACAAGGCACGATGAACAATCTGACCTTCGGCAACGATACCTACCAGTATTACGAAACCATTTGTTCTGGTTCTCCGGCCGGTCCGGGTTTCAACGGGACTGATGGTGTGCATACCCACATGACCAATTCGCGTCTGACCGATCCGGAAGTTCTTGAATTCCGGTTCCCGGTTCTCCTGGAAGATTTTCATATCCGCAAGGGATCCGGCGGCAAAGGCAAGTGGTCCGCGGGCGACGGCACCGAGCGCACGCTGCGTTTTCTGGAAAAGATGGACTGTTCCATCCTGGCCTCTCATCGCACCATCACTCCCAAAGGAATGGAAGGCGGCAGTGACGGCGAGCTTGGCCGCACGGAAGTTCGCCGCCTGGATGGCAGCATCCTGCAACTTGAAGGTTGCGACCAGACTGTTCTGGAAGCGGGCGAAGCCGTCACGGTGATTACGCCGACCGCTGGAGGCTGGGGCGCTGCATAAGTGATTTCATGATAAGAGTAAAACGGCCGCTCACCGAGTGGCCGTTTCTATTTTCACAGGTCCTTTTCGCTAGAACGCCGACCTCGTCTTCAGCAGCGCACGATCCACTTTAAATGCCTACGAAAAAATATCACCCAGCAACTCCACTATCATTACTCCCAAAGAACAACTCTAAGTTTCACGAATTCATTACCGAGCAAGTTCCGAGCATTGCCAAAAATACTAATGAAGACGCCAACAACTCACCAAAATTCGAGATATCAACAAACTTTACTCAAGGATAATTGTTCACCCGCCTCCAAACAATAGAATGACTCTAGCTGTATTATCGCTCTTCTTGTCAGGCGGGCCGGACTGCAATGATGCCATTTCAATCAAGAAGGCAGGCTGAAACAGCACGAGAGCTGGATACCATGCTCAACAGTCATCGTGCCTGGGTTTACCGCCTCAACAAATCCCTTGTCTGCGGTTTACCTGCGGCCGTGGAAATGATCGCTGACGATGCCCATCTTCATTGCACACTCGGAAACTGGCTGGAAAGTCGGGCGATGCAACTCGATCTGAATGAAGACACTTACGAAGATCTGGTCGCCCGCCACAAACGCGTTCACGATATTGCTCGTGAAATGGTCCGGACTGTCCAGGCGGGTCACCGTATCCAGGAGGCAATTTACGACGAATTTCTGGAAGCTTCTGAAGAGTTCTCCGGGCTGATCGAAGGTACCTATGATGGAATCATCGCGTCTATCACAGCCACGGATCCATTAACTGGTGCGGAAAACAGGACGCTGATGACCGAGCGGCTTGAAGAGCGGATCTCCAAAGCAAAAGAAACCGGATGTGAAGTCTGGATCATCATGGTCGATCTCGACCGTTTCAAATCGATCAACGACGTTCACGGCCACGAACTTGGTGATACGGTTCTCAAGAAGTTTGCCGCCGTTGTCATGGACCATATCCGCACAGATGACCTGTTTTTTCGCTATGGCGGCGAAGAGTTTTTGCTTTGCATCAGCGACGTCGACAAAAACACAATTTCGCGCGTCGCGGAACGACTGCGTGAGGCAGTTGCGCGCAAGACTTTCGAAACACCGGACGGCAATCGATTTTCGATTACCGCTTCCTTTGGCATTGCGGCAATTTCAGTGAATAAGCAGATCAACCAAGCGATAAATGCAGCTGACGCTGCCATGTACGCCGCCAAACATGCCGGTCGCAACAAGGTCAAATTCGACCCTGCCAGCACACAACCGGCATGAGTGGTTTCAGTCCTGCGAGATCACCGACCCGAGCACTCTTTTTCGCAGGCTTGTCGCCCCAATTTGTTCTGCATCGAGAAATCTGACTGATATCAGCTTCGGAACAGGCCGCTTGATCGCTCGTTTTGGAGCATCGCAAAGCTCAAAATCACGACTTTCAAGATGTCCGGAAACATCCTTTCGAGACATACCGAGCCCCTTTGCCAGAATTTGATCGAGCCGAGCTCGGCAAGCATCGGGGTTGTGAATTGTAAGCATCGCGCACATCTCCCCTCTGTCATGGCAGCCGATCAAACGTCGCTCAATGGTGAACTGTGCGTCTTGCTCAATTACCGCTTCCAGCTTTCCTGTATGACAAGCCATCTGCTCGGCAAATGTCGCGTCGTTCCGCTGAAGAGCTTCCAACTGTTCTTGCGGCAGACTGCTCACCGGTTGGCGCTCAAACAGCGGTCTGTTCCACCGTTTGCCACAGAACACGCACCGATAAATCAACCAGGCATCCAGACGACTGCCATTGGCGTTCAACCTGAATTTGGATGTGGAGGCAAATGGCATGACAATTCCACAGCGGCCGCAGGGACGTTTGATTGCAGGAGTAGCAGGGTTTCGAATAGTCCATTCAACATTCAAAAAAGACGACATTCCGTTGGTCTTCCTTCAAAAGGAAGCTCGTCAACGAAGGATCGAAACGGGCCCGGCGGCCAAAGCCGCAGGCGCTCAGTCTGGCTTAATTTTCAAGAAAGGAAACGCAGCGTATCGGAAAGTTCAGATACGGTCTGGCCAAGCCACACCGGTCCCGATCCGCCGCACGACGAACAAGTCAATACAGGCTCAAAAGAGCTAAGCGGGATCGAAGACCGGTCAGAGCGTAGGCAAAACAATCGTCCTGAATGAAAAAGATGCTCTTGTGTAAGAGGACGCGCAACCAGGCACAAGTGTAAAAACGCAACGGTTTGCACAGCACAGATTACATCTGCCGAAACTCAGAGAGATGTCTTACGCGTTCCTCGCCTGCATCGCCAATGCTACCAGCGTGGATCTGACATCTTCGGGTTTGTCCAACACGTCAACAAACCAGAGCCGTTCAATTCTGTCTCCTGCAACAAGGTCAAGCCCTTCAGGATCCAGACAGGCCAAACGCCAATTTGCCCTTTCCGCCTTGCACAAAACTTCGGCGTACAGTTTGATCGCGTCCTTGTGGTCATCATTCATGTGCGCAACTGCACCGGCTTCCATATCGGCCCAGCGCTCAACACCATCAACTGGCGTGAGAAGATCGGTCTGTTCAAGTTCGAAAGCCTTGCCGAAGCCGCCATTGAGGCTTGCTCGGCTCAACTCCAGACGGAAAAAGCAAAAATCCCCGAAATCGATGTAAAGCTCCGCCTTGGGATGTCGGGCCAGATAGCGCCGGCGCATGCGTAAATGCGCAGGGCTTCCCCTTTCGAGAGGAACCGCCGTGCAAAACAGTGTCACGCGGGGATGTGCAAGCGGGTCGCCCTTCCCAGGTTCACCGACAAGTAATGAACAGGACGAGGTTTCTGTAATGGCTTTGGTGTGGCCTGAAAGTGTGCTTGTCAAAATAACAGGGGTACCATCAAGATCGGTCGCCAAGGCCACTCTGCTTGCCAAGGGATGCCCCGTTCCCGGTTCAATTGCTGCCAATGCCCCAAATCGTGCACTGCGCATCAGATCTTTTGCCAGTCGGCGGGCCTGATCATCCGTCGGACGTATCACCGATTTTTGCTCCTGCGGGCCTTCGTCTTTCGTTTTCATGACCACCTCCTGACCGTAGTCTTATCAAGCAAAAATGCGATGTTCTCCTTAACAAACATCAACTCACAATAGAAATCTGAACGTCAGATGAACGGGGGTCTCAGAACCGGTTCAGCCCTCCCATGAGATTGTCACTCCATCAGATACGGCGCCACGAACGAAACGGCGCAGGTCCTTGGAGAGAAACCATGAACACCTTGAGCAAACGTCTCATCGCCGCAACCCTTTCGAGCGCCCTTCTCGTTCCGACAATGGCAACCGCGGAAGCCGGGCAAAAACATGGCTGGAGGGGTCACGGAGGTGGCTACCACCACCATCACGGCAAACACCGCAAGCACTATCGCCACAAGAACAACAACAATGTCGGTGCAGCTGTTGCCGCGGGTGTTATCGGTCTTGCTGCGGGTGCCATTTTGCTTGGCGCGACCAGCCAGCCACGCTATGCAGCCCCGCCACCAGTAAACTACTACCCGCCGGCTCCCTACCCCGGCCGCGTACACGGAGCAGCAGGATACCAACCCTGGAGCCCTGCCTGGTACCAGTACTGTTCATCCAAATACCGGTCGTTCAATCCGTCGACCGGAACCTACACAACATATCGCGGTGTACAGCGCTTCTGCCAATGACCTCATCAGGACCCCCAGCAGTATCTTGACTTAAGCCCCGTGACTTGTGGCAACAGGACAAAAGCCAGCCGAACTGGCTCCAGCCTGTTGCCATTTTTTGTGTGATCGAAATCCAAATACAAAACGGATCGCGAATGCACCGGATTGCTGATAAGAAATCATTTCCAGTCTTCCGATAGTCTAGGTCTTTATGCTCAGAATTGTTCTGAACACTACGGTCATAATAATTCTTACGCTCCTGACCCAAATAGGGGGTCTCGCCTGGATTGCCGCTCTCTTTGCCAGACGGCGTTTCACAGTCTTTCTTCTGGTTTATGCGTGTCTTTCACTCGCCAGTCTCTGGATTGCCCCAATGTTCGGCCGCGTTCCTTTGAACTGCTGGTCGAACGACTATTTTCAGATGCAATCCGGTCTCTATTGCGTCTTGAACCGGCACTACGTGTCACCGATTGTCCGGGAGACTGTTCAAGAACTTTCAGATCATATGACGTCAAACTTTCCAGGCACGGTCACGCTCGGACTTGATGGCAACTTTCCATTCTTTGACGGTTTTCCCCTTTTGCCTCATTTGTCTCATGACGATGGCCGCAAACTTGATCTGACTTTTTACTATCGAGATGAGGACGGATATCTGCCTGGAAAAACAACCTCTCCAGTCGGATATTTCGATTTTGAGAGCGGTGAAACCGATTGCCCTGACAGGTGGCTCACGATGCGCTGGAATTTGCCATGGCTGCAAGGACTGTGGCCCGATTTCCAGCTCGATCCGGTTCGTACCAGCGCGGCCATAGCCTGGCTAGCGAAAGATCCTCGTGTAGAAAAGGTCTTTGTCGAACCTCATCTGCGTCAATCACTGGGAATCAATTTCGACAAGGTTCGGTTTCAGGGATGTCACGCAGCAAGACACGATGATCACATTCATTTTCAAATTCGATAGATCTGATTTCACTGGCAGATGAGATAGGTGCAGCTCTTGCCGTGACATCCGATGTCCAGATGGAAATGCGATTTGTGATTTGGATCCGCATCAGGGCCGAGCACTGTTGTGAAGCGTTTGCAGGCCGAAGCGTGAATGGACTTCAGAAAACGGCCCTCTCTCGTTTCAGCCCCCCAATCTTCCTGGACAGAAACGAAAGTACTATCGCCGAGTTGAAATCCTGTCAGATCGACCGCCTTGCCGAGCGCATGTTCGGACAGTTTTCCATCCGGCTGATTATTGCGGCGACGGCACTGATACCCCGGGCCGTTTCTCAATTTGACTATGGAGTGTTCAAGGTGCTCTTCGGCCGCCGGCAGCACATCTTCTTGAAGCCATTCCGCGAAAACCTTGGCAAATTCGCACGAAACGGTGATGGGGCTTGAAAAGGAGGTCCTGTGATCCCGGTCGTGAATGCCAAGCAGTTTTACAGGCGCAGCTACTCCGCATGCCTTGTCACCGATATCGGCACCGTTGAACGGCATCGTTTGTTCAACCGTTGCTCCGTCGATCTCGCAATCGACAGCTTTCGGCTTCGCTGAAGTTTCCTTGGTTGCTTCATGTGCGGTGGCATCCGGTTTGGATGGGGGAATGTCAACGCCTTCAATGAAGTCGTGAGGTGATGTCGGCGTGATCGGTTTGACCGGAGGTACGGGATCGGAGGCCATTACCGGCTCAGAATGGGCAAAGCCGTAACTCAACAAAAACAAAAAACACAATACGGCTCTCTGCATCCATTTCCTCGACAGGAATCACTCAGGACCAATCAGGTGATGATTGAATATCCAATTCCCCACGTCTATGGTCGGTTATCCCAAACAGGACAATTTCCATGACACTTGAGCTTTATTCCGCCTACGTGATCGCAACCCTGATTGTTCTGGCCATACCTGGACCGACAATCATGTTGGTGGTTAGTTATGCGCTTACTCAAGGGCGCAAGTCAGCGTTTGCCAGTGTTATGGGTGTCGGCCTTGGAGATGCGACTGCAGCAAGTGCTTCTCTTTTGGGCCTTGGTGCCGTTCTAGCGGCTTCGTCGGCTGCATTTACAGTCCTCAAATGGGTCGGCGCTGCCTATCTGGTCTGGCTGGGCATCAAGATGTGGCGAAGCCGGCCGACCGCGCTTGGAGCGCACCAGGTAGCAGATGTGCCGGCTAGGAAGATATTCTGGCATGCCTATGTCGTCACATCGCTCAATCCGAAAGGCATCATTTTCTTCATGGCGTTTCTGCCACACTTTATTGCCCCACAGGCCGCCGTCGTACCTCAGCTCACACTGCTTGGCTCCACATTCGTGGTACTTGGTGTCCTGAATGCGGCGATTTACGCTCTCGCTGCCGCAGCCGTAGGACAGAAACTGAGAAGCCCGTCACTGATGCGGCTGGTCAATAAGGTTGGAGGCGGTTTCCTGATCTCCGCCGCTGCCATGACGGCAACGCTACAGCGCTCGACCAATTAGACCAAGCCGGATTAGATCAGCGGCTGGATGCAAAAGGCACGTTCTTTTTCGGAAGGGTTTTGGCGTCATTCGCCGCTTCTTCTTCCATCTTCAAACCGAAAACAGAGCCAGATTTCTTCAGCGTCTCCAGCGAACGGCGAGCGCCTTCGTCGCTGAGTGCGGAGTAGCGTTGAATAGCAGCATTCAACTCAAACCCACCCATGCGAAGGCGTCTGGCGCGCATCGTAAGGATGTCCTTGTAGGCATCCGATGTGACACCGTTGGCTTTGCAAAGAATAATCAGCGGCTTGTCGCTCAGGCTGAACAGAAGTTGCGAGACGGCAGCAGGCGGCAATCCGCTCATTTTGGCGAGCAACATTCCAAGCTCTGCCGTTCGATCCGACCTCGCGAACATCGTCACGACGTCGTCGATTTTTGCCTTCTTGCTGACGACATCACGGATCAATGCGTTCGCTTCTTCGCGCGCGTCTTCCAATTTGCGGGCGCGTGCGGCCACCTCCGTGGCGGCTCTTTCGGCCAGTAGCTGAACGAGAGTGTTATCGGCGCCCAATGCCCCGACCCTGGCTTTCAATTCCTCGGTCAGAAATGGCAAAAGATCGCTCGCCGCTTTTTCAGGCAGGTCCGTACGTTTGATCAAAGCAGCCTGTATCGCTTCGTTTGTACGTGCCTTTTCAACCAACTTCAGGAACGAAGCTTCTTCAAACTCGGCCCCCTTGTTGCCGGCGACCTTGGTCAGAACCATGGAATCACCGCGATCGACCAGGACGGTCGTTACCGCCTTGTCGACAGTTTTTCGGACAGCAATCGCGCCCAGATGTTCCATGGAGGCAGTTGATGCTATCTCGACCAGATCTTCTGAGGTCAGTGCAGAAGAGTGTTCCAGAACCGGTGCGGCAACCGAGATCTTGTCCTTAGCCAGTTTCACCATCAATTCGCGTGGAGCGTCGGTTTCCTGGCAAACACGTTTGGCCAGAACCATTTTTGTTTCTTCTTCAAGTTGCCCCAGTACCTTGAGGACAATGTCACCGAAAAGAAGACTGATCTGCTCGTCCCGATCATCGCCAGCACTGACAAAAAGGTCCGTAAGCGACTTGATCAGTCCCTTTCGGCCCGCAGGACTGGTGTCCCTTGCCATATCAGCCAGTTTTGCAAGACTTAACATCTACTCTCCGACGCGCAGATCGCGTTTCGACACAAGATACCAAACGTCTCTTAACATTACGCTACTGCGGATCTTCCCATTCCGGTTCGGAATGCACAAAATCAGGCAATTTCTGGGCACCCTGCAATCAAAACCAACTTCGGGAGGAAGGTTGTAAATTTTTTTGAGACGCCATTGTCGAATTTCACAGGCCAGGAGGCAGCGGCGGGTTTCTTTCTCTATCAAGGCTTTAATTAACACTTCGCCAACATCCACAACCCAGGGGCGCATTGCTACATTGCAGCGCAGCATCTTTTTTGCTTCTTTTCCCGGAATCCCTGTCTTAGTATCGCCCGGTCAAATAGAGGTAATCGGGAGCGGACAGATGACTATTGTACGAAACCTGAATGTGATTGCCTTTCTCGCAGCTTTCGCTTTTTTGGCTGCCATCGTTGTCGGCGTCATTTGACCCGGCACGAAAATGTAAGTGAATAGAACCCGCTGGCAGGTGTGCGGGTCGTTATATTGCCAACAAAAAATAACAGTAATCACTTCTCGAGCCGCCGCACCAGAAGGTGTCGGCCGGCCACGAAGTGTCTTGGCTTCCAGATTAAACTTTCGCCAGCTTTTGAGAGGCAGTAACGGCGATGCAAAGCCGCACGCCTCCAAATGAATAGTTGGCTCCAACTTGCGGCATCCAGACGCAATTCAAAATTGCACTGTTATGTCGGAGAGTTCGTCTCACATGCGCCATGTGAGACGATTATCACGAAGCCTGCGCGACATCCGGCATTCAAACCGTCGCGCGGATTGAAACTTCAGCCCTGACCTTGAAGCCTGCTACGCAACAAGTTTCAGAGTTTGCGCCAGGGCCGCCTCTCGTTTGGACGGATCCATCATCAACTGATCGGCCGCGATGATTGTGACATCCCTAATACCGATAAAGCCGAGCACGTGTTTGAGATAATTGGCGGCATAATCGATTTCAGATCCAACTCTCGTTCCACCTGAAGCTACGATTACATACGCTTTCTTGCCTTCCAGCAGTCCAACGGGACCTGTGTCAGTGTATCTGAACGTTTCGCGTGCGCGGGCGACAAGATCGATCCAGGCTTTCAGGGCTGCCGGCACAGAAAAATTGTAGATCGGCGTGCCGATGACAATCGTGTCGGCAGCCCTGAGCTCAGCAACGAGGCTGTCGGAAAGTGCCAGCTTTTGCTGTTGTTCTTCGCTGCGTTCCGCTGGATCGGTGAAATTGGCACCGACCCAATCCTCATCGACAAAGGGCAACCCATGCGAGACATCTCTGACCAGAACTTCTACTTCCGGAGATTTGCTCGAAAGCTCTGAAACGAGGGTTTTGGTCAAATCGCGCGTTACCGAGGCGGTTTTACGGGCCGATGCGTCGATTTGAAGAATGGTACTTCCGGAACTGCTCATGGAAAACTCCGTTTCATCGCGGCTATTTATCACCGCCGCTGTTCACAAATTACAGATAGTAAGGCCATTTTGACCTAACTAGTGATGAAATGGTGAACAGTGCGTCGAGCTTTACCACGCCAAACGAAGCACCTCAGTTCGTTGAAATTGGCAGCGATCAGGATCCGGTAATGTGATCTTCCCGAGT
>NZ_JAILWL010000226.1 GCF_025698965.1 Roseibium sp. | reverse complement strand
CGAGCGCTGGTACCTGTAGCCACTGTCGGCCTGTTCTCCCGGAAAATCGGAAGAGATGATGTTGACCGTCAAACGGCCCTTCAACATGTGGTCGAGCGTGGCAATGGTTCGCGCCAGCATGATCGGTTGCATTTCGCCACAACGGACGGCCGCCAGCAGGTTGATGTTATCGGTGATCGGAGCACAGCCGGCGACAAAGGAAAGTGTGTCCTGGCCAACCTGATAGGACGACGGACACAGGATATTCCGGAAGCCCTGCGCTTCTGCGGTTTTTACGATCGAGGAACAGTGTTCCCAGGAAGAGCGAAGTCGGCCTTCCGGAACCCCCAGAAACTGATAGTCGTCGGAGCACAGCGCAGCAAACCAGGATACCTCCGCTGCATCAAGATCCGGCGATGTCACTGGGACAGTGGTCATGAAATGCCTCCCTAGGTTTCACTTATTTTCGAATGGCTTCATTTTGCCTTCGATTTCCACTTGCTTATCACCCGATTTGATGTAAATCAATAGTGTATCAATTTTTGAAAGAAGACAACCGGTAAGCCATGCAAACCGCATCGCAATCTTCCAGCGCACTTCCGCTTTATGTGCAAATAAGCGAGCTGTTGATTAGGGATATCGCCGCTGGACGGCTAATCGACGGAGAGCGTTTACCCCCTGAAAGGGAGATGGCGGAGGAGCTCGGAATTTCCATCGGTACCCTGCGCAAGGCTTTGGCAGACCTTACGGAAAAAGGCTTACTAGAGCGGATTCAGGGTTCGGGAAACTACATACGCCAAGGTGGCACCAACGAAAGCATCTATGCCATGTTCCGTCTGGAACTGCTTTCAGGTGGCGGCCTGCCCAGGGCGGACATTCTCGAGGTCACGAGAATTGAGAAACCCGACGACCTTCCGGAATTCGGAACGAGCCCCGAAGGCACCCGCATCCGGCGCCTCAGGTATCTCAATGATGTCATCATCGCGGTCGAGGAAATCTGGCTCGACGGTGACTCGGGCTTTGTGAAGCCGGATTTGCTATCCGATTCTCTTTACCGGTTTTATCAAAAACAACTGGGTTTCTGGATCTCCAGGGCTGAAGACCGGGTGACCATTGGAAAGGTGCCTGACTGGGCGCCGGAAACCTTTTCCAAAATGCCGGGAACGATCACAGGCTACATTGAGCGGTTCAGCTGGGCCGATCGTTCAAATCCGGTCGAGTATTCACGAACCTGGTTCGATACCGACAAGGCGCATTACGTACAGCGATTGAAATAGGCGGTATGGAATTAAACCCGCCTCATATGGAGGACTATATGCCTGCAAAGGTAAGGTACGGTGTTATCGGTTGCGGAATGATGGGGCAGGAGCACCTGCGCAACATCGCCTTGTTGCCGGACACCGAAGTGACGGTGATCTTTGAACCGGACGCCGCAATGGCAAAGGCATCGGCAGAGTATGCGCCCGATGCGCTGTTTGTTGGGTCCGTTTCAGAGCTTCTTGATGTGGAAGCGCTGGACTGTATTTTAATTGCCAGCCCCAATCATTGTCATGTCCAGCAGATGGAAGAAATCCGACAGAAGAGGCCGTTGCCCCTGCTGGTCGAAAAGCCGCTATTCACGGATCCTAAGGATCTGTCTGAACTTGAAATCTTCAAGTCCTCCTATCCGGCACCAGTCTGGGTCGCTATGGAATACCGCTATATGCCGCCGATTGCCGCGCTGATCGAACAGGTGCGGGAAGCGACCGGCGGCATCAAGATGCTGACGATCCGCGAACACCGTTTTCCGTTCCTCGACAAGGTTGGCGCCTGGAATCGCTTTAACTGCTATTCCGGCGGGACTTTCGTTGAAAAATGCTGCCACTTTTTCGATCTGATGCGTCTGATCATCGGAAGCGAACCGGTGCGTGTAATGGCATCTGCCGGTCAGGATGCCAATTACAAGGACGAGATGTATGACGGCGAACAACCGGATGTTCTCGACAATGGCTATGTCATCGTGGATTTCGAAAACGGTGCCCGCGCCATGCTGGAACTCTGCATGTTTGCTGAAGGCGCCCGCTATCAGGAAGAAGTTGTCGCCATCGGTCCGGAGGGAAAAATCGAGGCCTTTGTTCCGGGGCCGGGGCGTTTCTGGCCGGAAAAACTCGGTGAACCACCGGTGCCGCAATTGGTCGTTTCTCCACGGTCACCAAAAGGTCCGCGGCAGATCGATATTCCGGTTGATCCGACAATCCTTGACGCCGGAGACCATAACGGCTCCACTTACTATCAACATGAGGGATTCGTTGCCGTAGTTCGCGGTGAAAAAGAAGTACCTGATGTGACCCTGGAAGACGGTCGCCGCGCGGTTGAAATGGGGCTTGCGGCCCAGCAGTCCGCTCGCAGCGGCCAGGCTGTCACCATGGTAACGTCAAAACTTTCCTCGGTCGCTTGCTAAGAAAATAGCGGTGTTTCCTCCGAGGCTCCTGCCGGCGTGACGAAAGTCACGCCGGTTTTTTTGTTACTGAAGGACATGGACAACAATTTATCGAGTGGACCTGGCCATCCAAAAAATCAGGACGGAATTGCGGATAAACTGGCGTTACGTAACTTTTAGGGTGTCGCGCGCGATACGAAAAATGAAATCAATCTGTTACGACGCTCTGGACATTTCAATCAAGTGAGGTGCAGGATCTTCAGATAGAAACCGGGTTACGATTTCTTGACCGGGAATTTTCCGGTTCATGCAGCCCGTAAATGGCGTGTACCACCGTTGGGAGGGCCTGATGCGCAAGCCGATTTCCGTTCTTCTATCTTCAGCTTTGATATTTCAAACTGTACTTGTGAATGGTGTTTTGGCCGCCCCCGCGGTTACGACGGCAAACGTGAACTTTCGGCAGGGTCCGGGAACCAGTTACGGATCACTCGGAACGGTTCCTAGCGGAACACAGGTCGAGCTGGATAATTGCGACGACAGCGGAGCCTGGTGCACAGTCACCTATAACGGCCAGAATGGTTTTGTGAGCGGACAGTACCTGCAATTGATGGAGCCGGAGCAGACCACAGGCTGGCCGCGAAGCTTCGAAACGGATGCTGGCGCCACACTCATTCTCTACCAACCGCAATTCACTGAGTGGGATAACTTCAAAACACTCAAGGCACTCGTTGCGGCGGAATACGTCAAGGACAAGGATGCCAAGCCAGTCTTCGGCGTGATCGGTGTTCGTGGTCAAACCGTCGCTGATCCGGCAAACGGCACGGTTGATGTCAGTCAGATTCAGGTGACGGAGCTGGACTTTTCTGCTCTGGACCGAACCTCTCTCACCGACCTGACATTGCAGGTCGGTAAAATCATGCCGACCGGGACCGTGACCGTCAAAGAAGATCGGATTACGGCCGGATTGGCCGAATACCAACGTATGGAGGATGTCCAGGGCCTCAATGCCGAAGCACCACCGATTTTTATCTCCACAGAACCCGCGATCCTCGTGCAAACGGAAGGCGCCCCGATCCTGGCGCCGGTCAAGGGCGAGCAGGGGCTCAGTTTCGTCGTCAATACGAACTGGGACGTTCTGAAAATCGATGACACGGAGGAATTCTACCTTCGGGACGAGAAATCCTGGCTGAAAACCAAGGATGTTTCCTCGGGTTGGGAGCCTGTCGCGGATCTGCCGGAGCTCATCACAAAATTGCCGGATGACGAAAACTGGAAAGAAACGCGCGAAGCCATTCCGCCGCAACCTTTCCCCGACAACAAGGCACCCAAGGTCGTGTATTCCGACAAGCCTGCCGAAATGATTGTGTTTGACGGTGAACCGAAACTCGAGCCCGTCGAAGGCACGGACCTTGAATGGGCGTCCAATACCGAAAGCGATGTCTTCTTCCTGAAATCCACCGGCACATGGTACATACTGGTCTCCGGCCGCTGGTTCAAATCCGCTTCATTGGACGGACCGTGGGAATTCACGACCACGGACATGCCGTCTGACTTCCTGAATATTCCGGAAAATGCGCCTTATTATTCGGTGCGCTCATCTATCCCGGGAACATCCGAAGCGTCTCAGGCGAGGCTGAAGGCCTCCATTCCCACCACGGCCCGGGTTGAAGTCGGGTCGGTCAGCGCCGACGTCTCCTACGCCGGAGATCCGGAATTCGAGCCGATCGAAGGCACGTCGATGTCATATGCCGTGAACACCAACGAGCAGGTGATTCAGGTTGGGGCGAAATACTATGTCTTGCAAAATGGTGTCTGGTTCGTAAGCGACAGCCCGGATGGACCGTTTGTCGTTGCCACTGCAGTTCCGGATGAGATCTACACGATTCCACCATCGTCGCCGGTTTACAACGTGACATATGTTCGGGTGTATGAAACTGAACCCAATGCGGTCTGGTACGGCTACACAATGGGCTACCTGACAGGATTCCTTGCCTGGGGCGTCTTCGTCTATGGCACTGGCTGGTACTACCGGCCATGGTACAGACCGGGTTATCGGCCGATCT
Source organism: Roseibium sp. (assembly GCF_025698965.1). GTDB lineage: Bacteria > Pseudomonadota > Alphaproteobacteria > Rhizobiales > Stappiaceae > Roseibium. Next base: position 5,888 of record NZ_JAILWL010000226.1, on the reverse strand, counting down.
ATTTCCCGCGTCCCGTCACCTATGGCATTGGTGCATTCTATAACCCCGTTCGTGGTGTCTATGGGCGCTACGGGTATGCCTATGGCCCGCGTAGGGGAATTGCCGGAGGCGGGATCTACAATCCACGTACAGGTGGTTACATTCGCGGCGCCGCCATCAGCGGGCCGCGCGGCAGCGCAGGTTTCATCACCGCGTATAACCCGCGCACCGGGAATCGGATCGTCGCAGGTGGAGCCCGTGGCATTTACGGTTCCTGGGGCGGAGCAGTTGTTTCCGGTCCGCAATGGTCCCGCACACGCGATATCCAGCAAGGGGCGGTCAACCGTTGGAAACAGTCAGGAGATCTTGGCCGCGTCGGCAGCCTGGATCGCCGCGGTGATGTTTTCGCAGGCCGCGACGGTTCGGTTTACCGCCGAGACGGGGAAAACTGGAAGAAATTCGAAGGTGGTCGCTGGGGGGATGTTGCAGCGCCATCACGCGAGAACCTACAGGACCGTTTGGGAGATTTCGGTGCCGGTGCAGCAGCAGGCGCAATCGGAGCCGGAGCAGGTGCCGCAATCGCCAACAGGCCGAACGCGGGCAATCGGCCGAATGCCGGAAACAGGCCGAATGTCCAAAGGCCGGCAAATCTACCGGCAGGACAGCGACCGAATGTGAGCCGGCCGGCCGGCGACCGCCCCACAAACCTGCCTGCAGGCCAAAGACCGAATGTTCAGCGCCCGGCACAACAGCCAAGTGTTCAAAGACCGGCGCAACAAAGACCCGCGCAAAGGCCGTCGACCCGGCCAGCACAGCGCCCACAGCAGGCACCGGCACATCTCAACAGAGATCGTCGAGCCAGGGATGCAGGCAACCGCCAGGTCAACCGTCAGCGCAATGTCCAGCGCTCACGTCCGCAACAGTCGCGTCCCCAACAGGCGAGACCGCAGCGCGGTGGCGGTGGCCAGCGCAGGGGAGGTGGCGGCGGTCATCGCCGGAGGTGAGCGGACTGTCTAGATTGGCAGATCGCGGGCATCCGCGATCGCCTCCATCGTCATGTAGGACGTGACCGTGTCCAGATCGACTTTTTCGATCAACCGCTGATAAACACGGTCGAAGGCATTCATGTCTTCGGCCACTACCTTCAACATGTAGTCGTAGTCTCCGGCAATCCGGTAAAAGTCGATGACGTTCGGGATAGCGGAAACCTCACTCCGGAAGGTTTCCAGCCAGTTCTTCGAATGGTGCCTCGTGCGGATCATGACAAAGACAGTGAGATTCAGCCCCAGACGGGCCGGATCCATCCGGATGGTATGACTTTCGATCAGTCCACTCTCATAGAGAGACTTCAGCCGGCGCCAGCAGGCATTCTGGGATAGGCCGACTTTTTCGGCGAGCTCCCGTTGGGACAGGCGCGCGTCTTGTTGCAGTGCGCGTAGCAACGCGCGGTCAATTTGATCGAATTTTTCTTCCATATCAGATCAATTGACACAAAATTTGTACAGAAACAATCATATTATGTGAGGTTTTAATACTGTGAAGGGTCGTATGATCTGGATAGTTAGATTCGGAGCAGAAAATGACCCATCAAACCGGAACCGCGCTCGATCGTTTCAAGGACGCGATCAAAGGCCCCGATTTGCTCGCACGTCTGCGCGCCGGGCTGATCGGTGAAGGCAAAACGATTTCCGGTCCATTCGGCGATAGGGAATTGATCTATGCCGATTATGTCGCTTCAGGACGAGCGCTACGGCAGATTGAGGAATTTGTGTTGGAGGAGGTGCTGCCGGTCTATGCCAACAGTCATACCGAGGCGTCGTTTTGTGGCAGCACAATGACCCGCATGCGCGAGGCTGCCCGCTCCGAAATCGCGCGCATCTGCGGTGCTGATAGCGAGCGCTTTGCGACCGTCTTTTGCGGTTCGGGAGCAACGGCCGGTCTGAACCGGCTCGTCCACCTTCTCGGAATTTCTGGTGCTGTCGATCGGGGCGAGGACCCGCTGGTCGTCCTTGGCCCTTACGAGCATCACTCCGACATATTGCCTTGGCGTGAAAGCGGTGCGGACGTGATTGAGATCGGCGAAGCCGGAACAGGCGGACCGGACTTGGAGGATTTGGAGAAAGTTCTACAATCCGCAGGCGAAGGGCGCTTGATCGTGGGAGCCTTTTCCATGATGTCCAACGTCACAGGCATTGTCACCGATGACAGAGCAGTCACCAGGCTCCTGAAACGCTATGGAGCCTTGAGTGTCTGGGATTGCGCCGGATCCGGCCCCTATCTGCCCATCGATATGAATGCGGGTACGGACGCGGAGAAGGACGCGGTCGTCGTGTCTCCTCACAAATTCATCGGCGGTCCTGCTTCAACCGGTGTCATGATCCTTCGCAAGGTGGCCGTAAAGGTGGATACACCAGTCTTTCCCGGTGGTGGAACGGTACGTTTTGTATCTCCTTGGAGCCACGTCTACACATCCAACATTGCAGCGCGTGAAGAAGCCGGTACGCCCAACGTTATCGGCGATATTCGCGCTGCAATGGCTTTTCTGATCAAGGAAGCCATCGGCCAAACCCTGATGGATGAGCGCAACGCCATCTGGCGCGCAAGGGCTCTGGCTGTATGGCAGGATAATCCGGCCATTGAAATCATGGGTGCCCCGGAGGCGCGGCACGTGTTGCCGGTCTTCTCGTTCCGGGTTCGGGACATGCAGCGGGGCGGCTACATTCATCAGCAACTGATCACCCGAATGCTGTCGGATGAATACGGCATTCAGGTTCGCGGTGGATGCGCTTGCGCAGGACCTTACGCGCATCGGCTTCTGGGCATCGAAGAGGAGGAATCGAGATCCATTGAGAAGAGTATTCTTGCCGGTGAAGAGCTGAAGAAACCTGGCTGGACCCGGTTGAATTTTTCTGTGCTGATGAGCGCTGAAAAAGTGGATAGGATCATTGCAGCCGTAGATGAACTGGCGCGCACTCCTTATCCGCTGGCCGATCAATACGCCTGCGACGAAACCACGGCCAGGTTCAAGGCCGTCCAAGATGCTGCTTGAAGGATACTGAAACGACATGTGCCGCTGGGCTGCCTGGAGCGGAGCTCCAAAATATCTGGAAGACGTAATCTGTGATCCGGAGCATTCCCTGATCGATCAGAGCCGCAATGCGTTGTCTTGCAAGACAGCTGTCAACGCAGATGGTTTCGGTGTTGCCTGGTACGGCGACAGGGAAACACCCTGTCTCTATAAAGACGTGAGACCGGCCTGGTCGGACCCCAATCTTCTGCAGATTGCCCAACATGTCCGGTCAGGCCACTTCCTGGCACATGTCCGGGCATCTACCGGGACAGTTACAACACGCGACAATTGCCATCCGTTCACCTATGACCGCTGGACTTTCATGCATAACGGCCAGGTTGGCGGGTATGACAAGATCCGCCGGCGCTTGGACAACATGATCCCGGATGACCTTTACAGGGACCGGATGGGCGGCACCGACAGTGAAAGCCTGTTCCTGATTGCGCTTGCCTATGGCTTGAAACAGCATCCGCGGGCGGCAATGGCCCGCGCGATCCACGAAGCCGAGGCACTGTCAAAATATTCAGGTACAAAGCCGCATATGCGCTTTGCGTCCGCTTGGTCGGATGGCAAAACCCTCTATGCAGCGCGCTATGCCTCCGACAAGTTCCCGCCAAGCCTTTATTACCGCGAATTTGAAGATGGTGTGATGGTCGTTTCCGAACCCCTCGATGAAGCGCGAAATTGTTGGGTGGAAGTTTCCAGCGGCGAGATGATCGAGGTTCGGGACGGCAAGGTGAAACAGATGGCCTTCGTCAAGGACGATGCATTGGTCGAAGCCTGACAGACGGGCTGCCGCTCAGCTCTCGATCCAGTGCCAGGCGGTTTCTATCTCGTTCTTGTCGAAGTGTTTTTCCTGAATACCGGCCAGTTTTGCGAAGGTCGCATCAACTGCGATCAGGGCCGTCAGCAACTTGCTGTCGGTCACGATCCCGATCTTGTTTAGATGTGACATGTGGGTCAGGACCCACTTGATATCCGCTGCGGCGGCTTCAAATGACACGCCAACATGATCGCCGAGCACCACGAGCACGTTGATCTTGTCATGCTCCTTTATGAGCTTTTCGGCCACGGCGATGAGGTTCCGCTCCTGATCAATGTCCAGTTTTCCGGAAATTTCGACACCCATTACCGGGCCCTGGCTGCGGGGCAGGATCATGTACATTTTCGCTCCTCCAAGCTCTTGAGCAAATATGCTTGCTCGATACCTTGAAGGTAGTGTGTCAATTCAGGGTTGATCAAGGCAGATCTTCAGCTTGCGGGTTACTGCGTAGGGCGCGGTTCCACAACGCAGTGGGTCCGATCAGGCTGTTTTTACCTCTGCGTCCTTCATCAATATGCGTGTTTGTGAATCGACAATCTCCCGAATCTGTCGGGTCAGCAGGCAATAGTCCGTCCGGTCCTGTCCGTAAGTCAGGTTAAACCTGTAAAACTCAGCGTCCTGCGGCGGCATCAACACGTGCTGCAACATTGTTTCAAGCTTGTCGAAGGCCTTCGCCAGACGGGCCTCCGGTGTCTGCGCGGACGCATACTCATCCCAGAGCGCCAGCAGTTCTGCTGCGAGGTCCGCCGGGAGAGGGGAGCAGAGGCTTTGAAAGTCTCGTCGCTCCCTGTCCTGTCGATCGTCGCCGGGTTGTTGCAATGGAGCAGGAACATCACCGGAAATGGCTTCGCCAAGATCGTGGATCAGTGCCAGTTTGATAAGCTTCAGGAGGTTGATGTTGCCGAGTTCCTTTTCAAAGAGCAGCGGCATCAGCGCCAGACGCCAGCTGTGTTCCGCTGTGCTTTCCGGTCGCCCTTTGCCGGTCGTTCCCGATCGAAGAGTGTCCTTCAGCTGCTCTGCAGCCTGTAAAAACTCCAAAATGCCAGCCAGCCTCTTGCCGTCGATTTCGGTACCAGTGCCGGGTAATTCTTCTGCTTTTGTCATAGCGCTGAATTTAGCTTCAAAAACGGGCCAGACCGACAGGCTGAATAATTTATGCAGAAGGAGAGGGTTCATCCCTGACAAGTCGCGCAAATCGGCCATCTGAAAGAGGCAGTCGTGAGATTCTGATCCGACTCTTCGGGATCGTCAGTTCAGCGAACTCCGCCCGCTCAGTCTCGTAGACAATGTCGGGGCCGAGCGGTTCGAACCAGCCATGGTCGCCCAACTGGTGTTCAATTGTCCGGATACTGTCGGACGCAAACCGCCAGAGTGGTCGGTCCATAAGCTCCGAGACAGGAACATGCCAATGCTCGGTCCGTGCCGTGGACACTGCCAGCAGCCGGTGTGTCAGGTCACAGACGAGATGAACAGGAGAGGAGGCTTGTGTCACAAGATCGAGAAGTGCCCTGTCAGCGGCGGTTTCCGGCCGGACCCGCAGCAACTGGGTGATTGCGAGCCGATGGGCTCCGCTTGGTTGCATCTGTCCGCTTTCCCAACGGGAAACCCGGCTTTGGGAAACACCCAGGTCCCGCGCAAGCGCTTCCTGCTTGATACGGTTCAACACCCGCCACCTGCGCAGCGACGGGCCGAGGCTGGTTTCCAAGACGGAGGTTTCTTTCGGCATGGCGAGAGTGTAACGGCAAATCGGGAAAAGGGGGAGTCGCTGTTTATTTTCCGAGTGGATGACCTAGAATGGGAAAAATAGTGGAATCACCAATGTGGCAAGGATCGCGAAAATGATATTGAGCGGCAGTCCCACGACCACGAAATCCCGGAATTTGTATCCTCCTGCGCCATAAACAAACGTGTTCGTTTGATATCCGATCGGGGTGGCAAAGCTGGCGGAGGCGGCAAACATGACGGCGATGATGAATGCCCTTGGGTCGAAGCCCAGTTCAAGCGCGAGGTCAATGA
>NZ_JAILWL010000225.1 GCF_025698965.1 Roseibium sp. | reverse complement strand
GGCTGGCTTCTGGTCCACGAAGAACCACCATGCGATGCGCAGCAGTGTGAGCAACAGCACTGCAATGCCCATGGACACATGTATGGTGAGGGTGTTCACTTTGAGTGCACTCGCATTCAATGACGCCGCGCGAAAGCCTGAGACAAGCAATGCAATGATCAAGATCGCGGTGATCCAGTGAATGGACACAGCAACGGTCCCGTAGGAAGTGGACGTACTTTTCATACTGAGTACCTCGGTAAGAGAAGAAGGTGAGTTGGCGATGTTCATCCAGCCAATGTCTATGTGAGATCCGTTGCAAAGCGGCTTGTTCATTGAAACACCGCAGTGAAAAAGGGTGTGTTTTCAGGGAGAAGTGCCTTCAGTCCTTGGCAGGCATGGCAGGCAATATCGCTCATTCAGGCAATCTGTGACGATCTGTGCAGGTATCAACGCGAATATATTCATGAGGATAATGGAGCTAACCAAGGCAATCCCTGTACTTGTCGCGAATGTTTCCACCAACAGCAACGTGAATGCAGGTTTTCATCGGGTTAGCCTTTCGATGCAGGACTTGTATCGTTGAGAAATACACAGCTATGAATAGCTAGCTATATATCATTGCACTCTTAGCTATGCAATTCTAAAAGGCGATATGGAATTTGATCGTAACTCCTCAGCCGGTTATCTCATTCACCACGTGGCCCGTCTTTTTTTTGAAGGCCTGCGAAAGCGCATTGAGCCCTTGGGTATTGTACCGGGGCAGTTTCCGGCGCTTTTGGCGCTGTGGCAAAAAGACGGTCAGACCCAAAAGGAGTTGGTCGAAAAGCTTGATATTGAGCAGGCAACCATGGCCAACACACTCAACAGGATGGAGCGGGACGGTTTGATCCTGCGGAAAGATCACCCGACCGATGGACGCGCAAAAATCATCTGGCTGACACCCAAAGCCGTTTCCATTCGAGATGAAGCATACAATGCCGCTTCTACGGTCAATGATATGGCATTGGCTGATTTGTCTCCTGAAGAAAGAGAACAGTTTATCGGCACCATGCAGCGGATAATTCGCACTTTTCGCGAAGACTAAAAGAACCCAGTTTTATTTTCTCGGATATTGATGCGATTGGAAGACAGCACCTCGTAACTGTCGAGCGGTGCGCGGCTATAGGTGAAGCCGCGAAACCCCAGCTCCATGACGCCCATATCTTTCAGGTCCTGCTTTCCCGTCGCTGCGGAAATCGCCTCTCCGGCTCCACCATCCAACAGCGAACGTGCTTCTGCTTAGTCCTGAAACAGGAGAAACTGGTCAAGCACCGCAAGTTCAGCCACTGCGGAACTCAAATGAACCGAAGCACCAGTCGTCATCGTGATGTTGCCTGACTGAACCAGTTCAGTCATCTCCTTCACGCCGCCAATATTTCCTTCCGGGAAAATTTCAACTTCGATGTCACCGCTGGAGCGTGATTCCAGTCGCTCCTCAAAGAACAGAAGCGATTGGTGAATTGGAGAGCTCTCGGGAGCCGCATGGCGATCCTGATCGTTTTCGCACCAGCCGCTTCGCTCACCTAAGCCAGAGCACTCGCAAACGCCGAATAAGAAAGCTTCATTTCTTCCTCCGCATTCTCGTATCAACGATATGCTGCGTTCGTATGTAAAGCTCGTATTTTTGATAAACAGAAGGAGGTAAAACGGCTTTGAATGCGGATGCAAAAATTTTTCCACTCAATGAACCTGACAGGTTGTTTGTGTCACATGCGATGCAAGCTTGACCGCTGGACCCGGAGCATATCCATTGAGTGCTGAAGCGTTTTATGCCGGACGGCCGGATGCATTCCTCCGCTGGCTGCGTTGGCTCGCGCTTGTGGTCAGCTGCACCATGGTACGCAAGCCGCCTCGTCCGAGTGAGAAAGCGCACCGGTCAAATGATCCTAGAATCCAAGGAAGTACTCTAAAACTCAAAGCTGGGTGTGATGATCCTGCGGGTGTCGTTCGACAGTCATTCAGTCCAGTGTCAGGTGTGCAAGCGAACGGGTGACGGATCTGGCATGGACGCAAACCTGGTTCTTTTGACATGGGTTATGTCATTCACTCCAAGATAGGTAAGCAACGAAAAACGAAGCGGGCAGGGCGCCATGTTCACAGATCGATGCGAGATCTTCCCAGGCATTTTGAGTTTTACTCTGCCCTCACCAACGCCATCGAAGTTCGCAATTCTGGTGAGACAAACGACGATGCGGATAGTGATTGCAGTGAACTCAACCTTGTTTCGATGATTGTGCGACTTCCCGACTGCCCTGGAATGCTGCGAGACGAGTTTGGTGCGGTTCGTTGCCGTAAACTGTTCGATACCAGTAGGTGAAATGCCGACGGCTCTCGAACCCGACTGCTGTTGAAGCTTCCATCACGCTTAAGTTTGTGTGCCGCAATAGATTATGCGCGACTTCCAGCCTAATCAGTCGATAGACCTTGAGTGGCGTAGTATTCAAAAGCGCCTTGATGAGGCGCTGAAGGACACGTTCTGAGACAAAAAGTTTGTCAGCGATCTGGCCGATGGACAAAGGGTTTTCAACATGATTGCTCATGACCCTTATTGCGGCTTCAATGATGGGATCGCCCTTGGATTGTCTGATCATCTGTGCCGCGCGTCGAGATGTTCGGCTCTGCCGGTTTGTGGGCAAGCCAATCTGGTCAGCCACAAGGCCGGCAAGATATGAGCCTTCGTCCTCCTCCACCATTGCAAGTATGAGTCGAACGGCGGCCAAGGCTGTGGTTGCGCTTCGAAGACGCCCGTGAGAAATCGTGTGATGCTCGATGCATGCACCTTCAATATTCTCTTCGGCGGCAGCGTCGAAGAAATTTGAATGAACCGCCAATGGTTTGTTTTCTTCGATGGCTTTCGCTCCGGGCAGAAACACAGCGCCGCCGATCAGAACGATGTGTTTCGAAAATCGAAATATGCGGCACAAGTGCCTTCGTTCGTCTTCACACAACAGCCATGGTCCGCGAGCATTGCCAAGAAAGATGCTTGTATGGACCGATGATTGGTCGGTATTTTTTCGTGGAGTTGAAATGTCGCGAAGCCGCCATCGATAGATGGAACGAGACGATAAGCTGTTCGCGGCCTCCAATACCGAGGACAAAAGTCCGACATCGCCAAGATAACTGATTTCCGGGATGTAAAAGTCAACGAAATGAGCATCTGTATCGAAGGAACCTGAAGTTTCCTCGGTATCCCGATTGATCTCGAAATCGAGGAATTGGCTCATGCAAGGCAATTCGACGAGGGGCATTTCTATTGACTGCCAGGACTTGATGCACGGGCACGGCGACGGCGGCCTGCTGCATCTCGTTTTTCGCCGGATTTGGCGGGTTTATTGAAGTTGATCCAATCTCCTCCATTCGGATCGTTGTTGGTCAGGAGGTTTGCCGCGCGAACCGCTTCCATCTCCGAACCGGCACGCGGCGTAGTTGAACCAAGGCCAAAGAGCTGTGCGATAGTTTCGTCGTCCATATCCTCTGGCAGGATCACACCCTTGGCTTCGAGTTCGGATTTCTTCACCTCGATTTTCTTCTTTGTCACAGCGGGTGCAACCGGGTTCATGATCGCACTCGTCATGCCGGCAGCAATTGCCATGGGCAAAAAGACATTGTTGATGCCATGGCGGTTCGGCATTCCGAATGAGATGTTCGAGGCACCACATGTCGTATTGACGCCGAGTTCCGAACGGAGCCGGTGTATGAGGGTCAGAGCCTGTTGCCCGGCAGAAGCTATCGCCCCAATCGGCATCACAAGTGGATCCACCACAATGTCATGGCTTGGAATGCCGTAATCGGCAGCTCTCTCAACGATTTTCTTTGCCACTTTGAAACGTATGTCGGGGTCTTCGGAAATCCCCGAATCGTCGTTGGAAATCGCCACCACCGGCACATTGTACTTCTTGACCAACGGCAAGACGCGCTCCAATCGCTCTTCCTCGCCGGTGACGGAATTGAGCAATGGCCGACCTTGAGCGGCTTCAAGACCAGCTTCCAGTGCTGCGGGTACCGAACTATCGATGCATAAAGGAACATCCACCAGATCCTGAACGAGTTTGACGATGCTCGTCATCAATTCAGGCTCGGTTTCATGCGAATTCGGATTTGATTCAAACACGGCTCCCGCGTTGATATCGAGGACCGCAGCTCCAGCTGAAACCTGAGCAATCGCATCGTTCTCTACAGTCGAAAAATCTCCGGCTTCCAGTTCTGCCGACAGTTTTTTTCGCCCGGTCGGGTTGATGCGTTCGCCAATTACACAAAACGGTTCATCAAAACCCAGAACGGCGGATTTGGATTTGGATTCGATAATTGTCCGGGTCATGTCCGGTCCTCAAAGGTTGCGGGTTTGGCGAAATTGCCACCATTTTCAACTGCCCAGCCAGAGGCGGCCTTGATGCCGCCAAGTGGATAAAAGTGGACGTTCGTGATCCCGAATTCGGGATTTGCAGCCTTGCGGCTCGCCAGACCGCTGATGACCTCCGATGGGTCATAGGGCACAAGCAGTTTGGAGACATCAGAGGCCCGTTTTTGCAGAACTTTGAGCGAGGGGCCGACACCGCAGGCAATCGCGAATTTAAGGAGCGTTTGCAGTCTGGCAGGGCCCGCTATGCCGATATGAACGGGAAGGGTAATTCCCGCATCGCGAAGGCTTTCGACCCAGTCGATGATAGTCTCGCAGTCGAAGGCGAACTGGGTGACCAGTGCTATTTCGGCATTTGTGCGTTCGCTGAATTTCTGTTTCCATTGCAGCGCTGCATCCACATTTCTGCGAGAACCGTCCGGATCGATGTCCCTGTTGCCCTCCGGGTGTCCGGCCACATGCAGTCGCGAGAAACCTGCTCTGTCGAACAGGCCCGATTCCATGAGCTGTATGGATGAATGGAGTTCTCCTGCAGGTTTCCTAATGCCGCCGGCCAATAGCAGCGCTTGATCAACTCCGGCCTCGCCCTGATACATCGCGATCCAGTTTTCCAACGTGGCAGTGTCTTTTATGAGCCGGGCGGGAAAGTGAGGCATGACCTCAAAACCTTCGGACGCAATGCGCCTTGCCGTCTTGACCATTTGCTCGATCGGCGTGCCTTCGATGTGTGCGATGTAGACCCGAGTCCCGGATGGCAGAATGTCCCTGAAATCTGCAATCTTTGCAGCGGTGCGGGGCAATACCTCGATGGAAAAACCTTTCAGAAAGGTCTCAACTGCGGGGTGAGACGGTTCGCTTCCTGCTGCTTCGCGCTTGTTCAACCTCAGTAATGCCAAATCGGTCTCCTTCCCACGGAATTTCCAGGCCCTTGATATGAGTGCTGCAACTGACTGCGTGTTTCAAAACACATATTGAATGCGCATGCAATATTATTTTGAGATTAAAATAGAGATTTTTGTGACTGATGAGTAATTGACTTGAATTTAATGCACTGATAATTGAATGCGTATTCATTCACGATTGCAAGCCTGGTCTGGCATCGTTGGCGACGGGAGGTTTTTTAAAAAATGGCGATGACACCAAGGGAAAATTTTCGAGCTGCCATGGAGCGGAGCGGGCCTGAGTGGGTGCCTCTCGACATGGGCAAGCACATTGGATCAATTCACAAGTTGCATTACGCGGCGCTCAGGCCGCTGTTGCCTGAGCTGGGGCTGCGGGAAGGTGAACTTATTCTGGACCGGATGGCGCAGACGGTCGTGCCGGATGAAGAGTTGCTGCAGTACCTCAATGTGGATTTTCGCTGGCTTGTGCCCAACTGGGTTCAGGTTGTCGAGCGAGACGACATGGACGGTTACATCGACATGTGGGGTGTTCCCTATCGAGGCGCGCACGGAGACCACTTTGCAGTCGACAGTCTTGCAAAGGCTCCCCTTGCCGATGTCGAGACGGTCGAAGAGGTTGAGGCATTTCCCTGGCCAGATACCGAGGACCCTGCCCAGTTTTCCGGTCTGGGGGAGCGGGCGAAGGATCTCTTTGAGAATACCGGCTATGTGCTGGGCGCCGATGCGATCAAGGCCGGTCCGCTGATGTCAGCTTTGCAAATGCGTGGCTATGAGCAGTTCTTTATAGATCTGGTCATCAATCCCGAGCTGGCTGATGCGATTATGGGGAGGATTACCGACGCTTTGTGCCGCATGTGGACCCGATTTATGGAAGAGGTGGGTCCCTACGTCCAAATTGCCTATGTCACTGATGACCTGGGAACGCAGACATCTCTGCTTTTGTCTCCCAAGGTCTACCGCAAGCGCATCAAACCCTTTCATACCCGTTTGCACCAACACATCAAATCCTGTGCGGATGTCTATGTGATGATGCACACCGACGGTGCGGTTCTGCCGCTGATCGAAGATCTGATCGAGACGGGTGCTGATATTCTCAATCCTGTCCAGACTTCAACTGCGGGCATGGATGAGACAGCCGAATTGAAAGCGCGATATGGTGATCGGCTGGCATTTCACGGAGCTATCGATGTTCAGCAGATGATGCCGAATGCCACGCTTGAGGAGCTTCGTTGGGAAATCGCCCGCCGTATGACCGATCTGGGAAATGGCGGCGGATACATTATCGCACCCTGTCACAATATCGGTCACGACATTCCACCGGAAAACACTCTGGCCTTTTTCGAGATGGTCCGTGAGATGGGGCGTTATCCGCTCAATCTGGACGATGTGCTTGAAAGCGACGCGTCCTATTTCGACCGATTGAAACGGGAGTCGGGAGAATGACGGCAAACGAACGGTTCAAAAGCCGGCTGACAAAACGGGAACCGCTTTTTGGTTGTTTCGTCAAAACACCGCATCCGGCTGTCGTTGAAGTTCTGGGGCAATGCGGGATCGATTTTCTTGTACTGGATGGAGAGCACTCTCCTTTTGACAAGGCGACGATCAACCATTGCCTGCTTGCCGCGCGTGCGGTTGACTGTGCAACGCTTGTAAGAGTACCGGGAAGTGATCCGGAGTGCATTCTGAATGTGCTGGATTGTGGCGCGGCGGGTGTGGTTGTTCCGCATGTCACCTCAGTTGCGCAGGCCAAAGCGCTGGTTCGGGCAGTTCACTATGGACAGGACGGGCGAGGCATTGCCGGAACAACCCGCGCAGGGTCCTACGGTATGCGCCCATTGTCAGAGCACCTTGCCTCAACCAGAAACGAAGTCTCGTTGATCTGTCAGATCGAAGACCGAGGCGGTGTCGAATGCGCAAGGGAGATTGCCGCTGTTTCAGGTGTAGACGCACTGTTTGTCGGTCGCGCTGACCTGACGGTGTCGTATGGGCTTGAGGATTTCAATTCCGCCAAAATCAAGGAAATCTGCCATCAGGTTCTCGGCGCGCGGGAAGCCGTGACGGGGCTTTATTGCGCTCCGGGTGAAGACATTGGTCCCTGGCGCTCGTCCGGTGCAGGCCTGTTCGTGATCGGTGCAGATCATTACTTTCTAATCCAGGGGGCCAAAGCCCTGACGTCCCTGGCAAGTGCCCACAATCCCAATTGAGGAAAAGTCCATGACCTCCAGTCTTCTGACCGCCGACTACACGCGCAACATGCGGATTGTCGGGCATTGCGATCAAGGCGGCCGTTCCGACGGTATCCAAATCATGGTCTCGGGTGGGTACGCCTATGTTGGCCATGTCTTTAACAACGGTTTCTCGGTCATGGATGTTCGTGACCCGAAAAACCCGAAATTCGTCCGTCACGTTGCCCAGCCTGAGGGCACATGGAGCCAGCATCTGCAGACTCATGGCGATATTCTGATCGTGAACAACATGTGCGACATGCTGAAGGTTGAGACTTCCGGGGCGTTCAATCCGGGTGACTACTACAAGGGTTCCGTGGCCGACAAGGTCGTCATAGACGAGGGGGAGCGGCCCTATTCCGCGGGAATGCGCATTTATGATATTTCCGATCGTGCCAACCCGAAGGAGATTGCTTTTTTCGAGGTGCCGGGACTGGGCGTCCATCGTACGTTCTGGGATGGAGGCGATTGGGTCTATTTTTCCGCGCTTCCGCCGGGTTTTTCCGATGACATTTTCATGATCGCTGACTTCAAAAACCCGGAAAAGCCGGAGATTGTCTCGCAACTCTGGCTGCCAGGCATGAATACGGCGGCGGGAGAAGCACCTCACTGGGATCAGAAATATCGGTACGCGCTGCACCACGCGATCGTAAAAGGTGATCTGGCCGCTGCTGCCTGGCGCGATGGAGGCATGTCTCTGATCGACGTTTCAGATCGCCACGATCCGAAATTTTTGTCCCACGATAATCCGTGCCCGCCTTTCGCGGGCCACACCCACAACACTCTGCCGTTACCCGGGCGAGGGCTGATGTTCGTTGTCGAGGAATCCCAGGCCGACAATTGCGAAGACGGGATCAAGCGTAATTGGGTCTACGATATTTCGGTGCCAACCAATCCAGTGACCATTGCCACCACATTGCCGCCTGATGAGGTGGACTACAAAAACAAGGGTGGCCAGTTTGGTCCGCACAACGTTCATGAAAACAGATCCGAAGGTTTTCAGAGCGAGGAACTCATGTTCGTCAGCTATCAGAATGCCGGCATTCGGGTCTACGATATCAGTAATCCATTCCGTCCCGAGGAAGTTGCCGCCTGCGTGCCACCCGCGCCGAAGAAGCTGATGGACTACCGACCAAATCGGCCCCTGGTCATTGATACCACCGACGTCTTTGTTGATCGGCAGGGACTGATCTACACGACCGACATGAATGCGGGTCTCTACATCTTGGAAATGGATGGAATCTGATGGCAAAGGTACTGATCGCCGGAAAAATTCATCCAGATGGTCTGGCCATGCTGGATGCGGAAACCGGACTGGATGTGGAAGTGATTTCCGACCCCGGTGCGACGTTGTCAGCAGACAAGCTTGCCGAAGCCGACGCTCTTCTTATTCGGTACGGCGTGCTGACTGCGGAACAGGCGGGGCAAATGCCACGGCTAAAGGTCGTTTCGCGTCACGGTGTCGGCTGTGACAATCTTCCTGTCCGTGAACTGGCTGCAGCCGGAGTGCCGGTAACAATTGTGGGACCGGTAAATGCGGTGTCCGTTGCTGAACAGGTCATGGCAATGCTGATGGCGTTGGTGAAGCATCTCCTTTCCTATGACAAGGCAGTGCGAGAGGGGCGATGGGACGTGCGCGACACGTTATCCGCAGGAGAACTTGCCGGACGCAAGCTGATGCTCCTGGGCTTTGGTCGCATCGGACGCGAGGTTGCACGGCGCGCCCTTGGCTTCGACATGGAAGTATGGGTCCATGATCCATTTGTCAGCAGTACTGAAATCTCTTCCCGCGGATGTGTGCCGGTTCCGAACTGGAGGCAGGTCTTGCCTGAGGTCGATGCTCTGAGCCTGCACTTACCGCTGACCAACGAAACCAAGAACCTGATCGGGGCGGCTGAGTTCAACAAGATGAAAGCCTCTGCGATACTGTTGAACGCAGCGCGCGGTGGTCTTGTCGATGAAGACGCCCTGGCGGCAGCGCTGAAAGGGCGGATGTCGTCCGGCGGTGCTGGGCTTGATTGCTTTGCCGACGAGCCGCAGTCGCCGGGCACGCCGCTGCTGTCGCTTTCCAATGTTGTGGTCAGTCCGCACTCGGCAGCGCTCACCGGTGAGGCTGCGCGGCGTATGGCAGTGGTAGCGGCAAATAATGTGATTGCCGGTTTGAAGGGCAGCCTGGACCCCGCGCTGGTGTTCAACCTGGCCGCGCTGAAGGAAGCCGGACATGGATTATGAGATACCCGGCGAAGGTCGAATTCCCTTCTTTGATATCGTCATACCTATTCACTGGGACAATCATGCCGTCCTGATGTTTGTGGTGTGGTTCGTTCTTGTTCCCATTGCCGTGATGTTTCTTCGTTTCGGAAAGATCCCGCCATCGACCTATGGCATTCCGAGAGGAACCTCGAAATGGGCCTGGCCGGAACTTTGCTGGACCTTCCACAAACTGGCGCTCTATTTCGCAATTTTTCTGGCTGTCGCCGGCGCCGCGTTTGCGGTGCTGCTGAGTGGTGGTTTCTCCGGAACTCTTCATGCCCAATTCGGACTGGCAGCGACCGCACTTGGCGTCGTTCAGATCGTTTCCGCCTGGTTTCGCGGCAGTCACGGCGGTCGCAAGGACCCGGCAGCTGATCCGCAGGAGCGCTCGACCTGGGGAGGAGACCATTTCGATATGACACCACAGCGCTGGTGGTTCGAGGCTTACCACAAGACCGCTGGTTACTTTGCTCTGTTTTGTGCGGGAGGCGCCGTTGCGACCGGGCTTTCCCAATTTTGGATGCCGGTGCTGGCGGGCGGATTGGCCCTGGTTCTACTGGTCATTTTTGCATTGGCGGTGCTGCTGCAGGGCAAAGGCTACAAGCAGGACA
>NZ_JAILWL010000224.1 GCF_025698965.1 Roseibium sp. | reverse complement strand
CGGTGAGCTCTAAATCCAGACCGAAAATCAGGATCGGATCCAGAAGCGCGTTGACAATCCCACCCACGATCGTGGACGTCATGGCGCGTCTTGCATCCCCATGGGCACGCAGAATGGCTCCCCCTGCCATACCGAGCAATAACAACGGTAGCGTCGGAACAATGATCGCAAGGTAATGGACCGCAAGGCTGTGGGTTATATCACGCGCTCCGATGAGCGAAACGAGCTCCTCGAGACCAAACCAGACAAAAACCGCGAAAACAGAAGAAAACAAGACGCCTGCGGTCAGGGCATTCGATGCCCGTCTGCGAGCCAGTTGCCTGTCCCCGGCTCCGAGGGCCTGTGCAACGAGTGCACCCGCCGCGATTGCAACGCCAATATTGAATGACGTCGTGAAAAACAGGATTGCACCCGCATAGCCAACGGCTGCTGCGAGTTCATCCTTGCCAAGCATCGAGATGAAAATCATGTCGACAAAATCGACCGCAAAAATTGCCATCAGTCCGACGGAGGCTGTCAGCGACATCACCGTGACATGGCGAAACAAACTGCCTTGAACAAATTTTGCCTGATCCATAAGGCCCGACTTCAATCATTTTACATTGCGGGCCGTAATCCTGACCAACCTTAGCCGACATGTACCGGATTCGCACAGGAGGCAACCGAAATGTTCGAGTTGCAACTCGATCACGCGTCAGCCGGGAAACATCTGGAAACACAATTCCGAGCATATGGCGGTGCCGCCTATGATAGCTTTGATCACCAACCGATTGACGCCCTGAACATTTTTGTCTTGCCGAGGTTCGCCATGCCCCTTGTGACGCAGCTTTGTACACGAGGCCTGAGCGCAATAGGAACAATTCTTGTTTTGACGTCTTCCTTGATTGCTCAGGAAGTGACCAATCAGCGTGCGAAATATGAAGGGACGGCTGCGCTAAAGTCTTTCCTTGTCCGTGTAAGGGCAGAAGCAATCATGCAGGATGCCGAAGTTGTCGACTGCACCTTGTCTGGTGGCACAGTCACCAAATGCATGAAGCTCATTTTGAAAAAGGAACACTCAAGCGAAAGCGCACCCTGGTGCCCGACGCCCCTGGGCGAGACGCCCGACATGGCCGGTATCTGGATAAAGGACGGCAAGGTTTTCGACGCAGAAGGTGAGTTTGTTAAAAACCTTGCAGACCTGGCCGCAGACCTGCTGCGGAACACCTACGATCCGGAAACCGGCGATGTGCTCGCTTCCAACTCGTTTGATGCCTGCTTCGGCGTCGCGCGCCCGGACCTCTGGAAGGAATATTATTACTACTGTACGCAGTGTACCGCCGATCAGGCGATTTATTCGCCGATACGAACGTTCTTTATCCCTCTAAACCCGGTCTATTTGAGTAAACCGACCCCCCTCACCAATCAGCGTGACGCTGGGGTTGCTCTCAGTAGCAGGGATTTTGCCGGCCCCGCTCCCTTGAGTGCGGTCCTACACGCCTACAACATCGCGCCGTTCGACGATTGTGGCAATCAGGTGAACCCGTATGCGGGCAATCAATCCCACTTTGTTACAGAATGTTTCGAGAGCATTGAAAGCACAGCAGAGACGGATCCCCATATCAACTGAAAAACAAGAGAAGCAACGGCATACAAACCTGCGACGCGGATCGACAGATGTCCCGCGCGACCGGACGGCGGTCGGCAACCGGCAGGCGGTTCAAATCCACAGTAATGCCAACCCGCAACAATTAAGAACCAAACTCTGCCTTTGATGACCTTTCCGACCCGCTGAACCGCATTGCGATGCTTGAATGGCCAACCTGCTTCCCTGTGCATCGCGCATTGCCGGCAAGTCGGATAACTCCATCAGATCGGTTTCTGTTTTTGTTGGCGGGTCTAGGCAGCAGGACTGTGGGATTGATCGTGAAATCACTGGCCTCAACGCGTTTCCGCGGTGCTGTCGTTGTGAATTTGGTTTTTCACCGACTGTAATTCGCCCTCTACTCTTTCCAGAAGCGCTTTTGCCACCTGGTTCTCGGCATGAATCGCCATAAACCTGGAAGAAAAGAAGAGCCCGATTATAATTACGAGAAATGAGACAATCGTTGATACGATCGTCAGTATCCAACCGGTTGATTCTGCGCTCGATTGCGCCGACTGCGCACTCGAGAGCGCCTGAGCAGAATTGATTGAAATCGTCCCCACTTCGTCCTCAAGCGCAGCTGCGGTCCTCAAGGCCTTTTCAAGCTCGAGCTTCAGTAACTCCGTTTCGATTATGCGCTTTTCAATATTGTCCAGTTTTCCCTGAAGACTGCGCAAATCATCTATCTGCTGTCGAAGCGCCGCTAGCTCACTACCAAGATTTTCCTGCTGCTTGTTGCTTTCATTCGCAACCGCATCAACACGCTGGATCAACTGACTGATCAGCTCCTTGAATACCGAAACTTGCAGGTATTCCTCTCGCCCTTGCGCCGACACCGACTGTGGTGCAATCAAGGAAAAAATCAAAAGGCCCAGGAAGGCCAGATTCTCGATTTTAAACATTCAGCCCTCCAATCCTTCGACAGGAACCACAAATCGCCCGACCATGCTTCCTTCCGGATTCGAAGGTTCGGTGAACGCCTCGAAAATGAATGAACCCTTCTTGTCTCTCCAAACCGTGGCCTGAACGTGCCAGCGGGTTGTCTGTGTGTTCTTGGACGGTCGCCAGCGATAAGCCGAACTGCCGGTGTGTTCGGCCACAATTTCCTGATTCCCGTCCGGGTCCTGATACAGCCAACGCATGAAGATATCCGATTGAACGCGCGGAACTCCGACTTTCCAGTTCAGTTCGGAATAAACATGTAAGGTAATAGTGCCCAGTGTCCGGAACTCAATGCTGTTTAGTTCCCTGCAGTCCCGATACTGTCCGGACTGATAGTCCTCACAAACTTTGAAAAACAGGTCGTTTTCGGCGTTGGCAGTGTTTACAAATAAAACACTCAGTCCAACACCAAGTAATTTCCAGAAGAATTTTGTCATTGGTCACCCCCGCCATTTTCGATAAACCAAATTTCGAAATGCAATCCCAAGTTAAGTAAATGAAATTTGGCGGACGCGTGCAATAGAGGCAGATAAAGAAAAACCCGCTGGATTGCTCCAGCGGGTTCTCATGTTTGTAATACCAGTTAGTCCTGCGATTAACGCTTGGAGAACTGGAAGGACCGACGTGCCTTGCGCTTACCGAACTTCTTACGTTCGACAACACGAGCGTCACGGGTCAGGAAGCCGTTCTTTTTCAGGACCGCACGCAACTCCGGCTCGTAGTGGGTCAGTGCCTTGGACAGGCCGTGACGCACTGCGCCAGCCTGACCGGACAAACCACCACCGGTAACGGTTGCAATCACATCATACTGACCAGCACGGTCGGTCAGCATGATCGGCTGCTGAAGGATCATCTGAAGAACCGGGCGAGCGAAATACTCGGTAAAGTCCTTTTTGTTGACGATGATCTTGCCGGTGCCCGGCTTGATCCAGACGCGTGCGATCGCGTCCTTACGCTTGCCGGTTGCGTATGCACGGCCCTGTGCGTCCAGCTTCTGGACATGGACCGGAGCTTCGGGGGCAGCGGTTTCGACCGCGCCGCCCAGTTCTTCCAGGGATTGCAGCTCAGCCATTCTTATGCCCTCTTGCCGTCATTCTTTGCATTGAGGCCCTTGACGTCGACCAGTTCCGGCGACTGTGCTTCATGCGGGTGGTTCGGACCAGCGTAAACCTTGAGGTTTTTCAGCTGCTTGTTGGACAGCGGGCCGCCCGGCATCATGCGCTGAACAGCTTTTTCCAGGACGCGCTCCGGGAAGCGGCCTTCCAGGATTGCACGCGCGGTGCGCTCCTTGATGCCACCCGGGTGACCGGTGTGCCAGTAGTATTTCTTGTTGTCGTACTTACGGCCTGTAAGAACGACCTTGTCAGCATTGATGACGATGACGTTGTCACCGGTGTCAATGTGAGGCGTGTAGGTCGGCAGATGCTTTCCGCGCAGGTGATTGGCGATGTAGGCGGCAAGACGGCCGACAACCATGCCTTCTGCGTCGATCAAGATCCACTTTTTCTCGACCTCAGCCGGCTTGGCAGAGAAGGTCTTCATGAGACTGATCCGTTTCTGGACGTTAAAGAAAAGGCCCGCGCGGCCTGATAAAGCCTGCGAACGGACCTCAAATTCGTTCGAGGCAGCTTATACGCCGCCGGAAAAGTGCCGTCAAGAATGTTTTTACAAACAACAATAAAATAAACTTATATTTTTCAATGACTTATAAAAACGGTATTATAATACCACACAAAATTCACTCCATCTCGCCCCCTTGAACATGCACACTTTGCTTAGCCGTCTTCCAAAGTGTCTCTAATTATTTTACCCGCCTTTAAGCTCATCGTTCTACTTTCGTTGGGGAATGAAGGGAACGAACTGCCCGATGGACCTGAAGCATCTCAAAAGAGCCCCCAAGAATCCTTTGTTTCTGGCAACTGCCGGAGCCGCTATTCTCATGACAGTGGTGGCACTTTCTCTGGATGTGTTGATCGACTGGCAGGTTCAGATCGCAATCAGAAAGGATGCTGAGGTCCGCGCCTCGAACTGGGCCGAAAACTATCTGCGTACCACACCCTCAGTCCGGCGTACGGTTGAAAAGGGCATTATTACCCCAGCAGAGCTGAATCGACTGGAAACCTCGTTTGCGCTTGCCGGTGTCATACGCTTTCAGATGTTCGACAAGAACGGAATGTTGACCCTTTTGTCGGATTCAGGCGTCCTGGGACCTGCGGAGTTCTTCAATACGAAAGCGCTCAAGGTCTATGAGACCGGCGAGCCGCAGATCTTTGTCCATGACGTTGAAGACGAGACCCCGCTTCCGGGGAACGTGGAAACATATGTCGCCGTTTATCTGCCAGCCACCCTTCCCTCCGGAGAACGGATTGGCGCATTGGAGGTCTATGTCGATGTCAGCGAATTTGAAGAAGCTCTCGAGGGCGGTTTCAACTGGATCAGTGGGTACCTGATTTTTGGCACGTTTGCGGTGCTTCTGCTCCCTGCAGCGGCCTATGTTCACCGCACAAGGCAAGTCATGCGCAAGGACAGGCAACTGCTGGAATTGACGCGCTATGATCAGCTGACCGGGGTTTTGAACAGAAACAGCATCTCAAAATTTCTGGATGACCACTTTAACCGCGTGGACAGTTCAGAAAATCTGGGCATTCTTTTTGTGGACCTGGATTATTTCAAACAGGTGAATGACCACTATGGACATGCCCGTGGTGATCACCTGCTGCAACACATCGCAGGCATTCTCAAATCGAGTGTTCGGTCCAGGGACGACGTTGTCGGCAGGTTCGGCGGTGATGAATTCGTGGTTTTGGTGCGCGATGCAACTGTTGAAGAGTTTCGGAAACTCTACGGCCGCGTGATGGAAGCTGCGCAATCCCCGTATGACAAGGACGGACAGACCTATGTGCCAAGCTTAAGCATCGGCGCCTATATCAGCTCTCCGGGTGACACTGAAAAGCAGGCACTGCACCGAGCCGATATTGCTGTATATGCCGCAAAGCGCCGCGGACGCGGACAGGTTGTCGAATACAGCAAGGAAATGGAAGGGTTGTTCAAGCAGGAAAGCGCTAAACAATCGGCATAAGTCCGGACTTCAGCGAGGCGGAACCGAATAGGTGGCCGTCGCGTGGGCGACAAGATCGTCCTCTCCTTCGCCTGCGATTCCACAGTCCACGACAGCAAGACGTTTGCCGAGTTTCAGCAGCCGGCACGTGCAAAGCAGATCGCCCTGGCCGGGTTTGCGCAAGAAATTGATGTTGAGATTTGTGGTCACGGCCAGGGCAACGGGACCGATATGAGCGAGGATCACGACATAGGCCGCAAGATCCGCCAATGCCATCATGGAAGGACCGGAAACAGTTCCGCCAGGTCGCAAATGAAGTTCGTTAGCGCTCAAACGAACGACAGCTTCACCCGATGACACACTGTCTATGGAATACACCCTGCCACCGGCGTGGATTTGGGGGAAAACCTCGTCCAGCATTTCCATGATCTGATCGCTCGTCATCACCGGCTGCATCAGCATCCCCCTATAGCTTTCTTTTCACGTCGAATATGCGACTTGCTTTTACGTAAACGTCAAAAGCAGTGAAAGGCAAGCCACTTCCTGACCGACAAACAGGTTTTGCCTGTGTTGCCGGTTGAAAGTTGAGGACTTTCCGGGAAAGCTATTCTGCTGGTTGGGTCTTTTCCGCCCGCCGTTTCTCAACGGCGTAGCTGCCCTTGTCCCACAGCCAGGCAGCAAGGGCGCCAAGTCCGATGCCGGTTCGCATCTCAAACTCTTCAAAATGAAATCTACTCGCCCGAAGCCCCTTCAGGACGAGCGCGTTTTTCAAGCTCTTGCGCATTGCGACAGGACCGCAGAAATACATGTGCGCTCGAGACAGATCGCCAACGTCAGCCGCAATCCTATCCGGCGTCAGGCGCACTCCCTCTGCGGAATTGACGATGATCAGTTCCAGGCCGGAAACTTCTTCGGCAATCGTCTCAAGATCGACTGCATATGGAATGTCGTCCCGTTCGCGAACACAGTAATAGAGTTTTATCGGCCCGATTTCACGACCCTTAAGGCTTTCGGCAAATGCCAGGAAGGGTGTAATGCCGACCCCTGCCCCAACCCATATCTGAGGATCGCGCCCCGACGGCATCATGAAGCGCCCAAAGGGACCGGTTACATTGGCATCTGCTCCAACTCTCAACCCTGCGCGCAGACGACGGGTATAGTCGCCAAGATCCTTGATGGAAAACCTGAGTGTCCGCCCCTCGTTCGACGCGCAGCTCAAGGTGAAGGGGTGTTCCTCGGAAAGTCCACCCTCGCGGATAGAAAGGAAAGCAAACTGTCCGGCCTTGTGCTTCATCCCTCGTCCCTTTGGCGTCAGTTCAACTTCGGTCAGTCCTCCAAGATGTTTTACCGACGAAACCTTGTAGCCATGCCCGCGTGGAGACATGGGACGCAGCAACGACATCCAGACATAACTGACGATGCCAAGAAGGCAGAAAGTGGAGATGTAAATTCCCAGCGGATCGACGTTCGAAAACGGTTTTTCGATAAAAAAGAAATGGAAAGCGCCAAGGAAGAAAAAGATCCCGATCAGCCGATGACTCCACTTCCACAAATGATATGGAATAAATGTAATTACGGAGGCCAAGGCGAGGATCAAAAGACCATAAAGGCTGACTTCGCCGATATCCTCGGCGATTCCCGACAGTGGCCCGCCACGCAGACCGCTCATATCTGCGTCAATGATGTCATGCAGCCCCAGCGCAACCATTGCAATCACGCCCAGCCATTTATGCAGAACGTAAATGCGATCCAATGGCCCAAACAGTGTTTCCACTCCAGGCGCGCGTGTTGCCAAAAACTGGTTGAACCCCATGAGGATCAATGCCGTTGACCCGATATATTGACTGAATACCGCTACAGGATCTCTCGTCTCTGCCATTGGCATGTACCAGAACACCGGTACCAGACACGCAACCACGATCACAGCAATGCCAACGATCCGCAAATTTCTCTCTCCTCGAAGAATCCCGCAATTGGGAGCAGAATAGCGCGTTGCGTATCAACAAAATGCATAAATTCAATAAACCTTCGATAGATTTCCCGTTTTTCAGCGGTGAAAATCGTTTAGCGTGCATCTGAAAAAGGCCGTAACTTTTACGACAGCACTCAGGGTCGACACATGATTTTCATTATCGCAACCATGAAGACCACACCTGCAAATCGCGAAGCACTTATCGAGGCAACCCGCCTTTGTATCGACGAAACCAGAAAGGAACCAGGTTGTGTTTCTTATGATTTCTATCAAAGTATCAGCGACCGTCAGGCCTTTGTTTTTGTCGAACGCTGGATAAACAAAAACGAGTTGGAACGGCACTTCGCCTCCCCTCACCTAGCCGTCTGGCGCGAGGCTTCCAAGTCTCTGATTGTCGAGAAAAATGTTGAAATAATTACGCCAGAAGAAATTGAATTGCTTTAAGGCGCACATTCCGTCGCACAATTCCTATAGGTGCCGCCGCAAACAACTTTCGGTACCTCACCTTGCACTGGAGACGCTCAATGCTCAGATGTTCGTTCCTACCGGTTTCGCTCTTTGCCATTGTTGTGGGCTTGGTGCCGGTCGTTTTCCCGACTTTGAGCAACGCAGGTGACCAAGCATATATGGATGATCGATCGACACCTCAGAAGCTGATAGAAAGCTATTATTACGCTGTCAGCAATCGGTATTACGTTCAGGCCTACAGCTATTTTTCGAGTGGCTTTGCGCCCACTGATTTCGATGAGTGGTCGAAAGGATATGCGGATACCAAATCGGTCGAAGTCAAATTTGGCCTGACGGCGCCCGATCCAGGTGCCGGTCAAATCTACTGGTCATTGCCGGTGGCTATCGCCGCTCACCAGGTCGACGGCTCCACCAAGGTCTTTACCGGTTGCTACAAGATTCATATGACCAATGTTGGCATGCAAACAGAGCCGCCTTACCAGCCGATGGGGATCAATTCCGCAACCCTGTCTGAAAGTTCTGAAGCCTTTGACAAGGTTAAAGCTTCCGGTTGCTGAAAGAATCTATCTGTGCTGACAAAAAGACTCTCCATCGGGAGAGCCTTTGCTGTATTCAGATCGTTTCAAGCACGGCGTCGGCCTCTGCGTCGGCCAGAGGAGCCGGCGTCCGCTTCAGACCGGGCTGCATCGGCTTCCTTGTTGGGCGGTGAAACCAGTGGACCGATTTCGGATATCACTTCTTCAAGTGTCGGGCGTTTCCCTGTCACATGCGTATCCAGAGCATTTCGCATGGCAGCCAGGTGTAACGGCGACGTTCCGCAACAGCCGCCAATGATCCGGGCACCTGCATCAAGCGCCATATGAGTATACTGCGCCATTAATTCCGGTGTACCTGTGTAGACGACTTCGTCTCCCCGGATCTGCGGTATGCCGCAATTTCCTTTGGCAACAACAATTGCATCCGGATAGGC
This sequence comes from Roseibium sp., assembly GCF_025698965.1. Lineage (GTDB taxonomy): Bacteria > Pseudomonadota > Alphaproteobacteria > Rhizobiales > Stappiaceae > Roseibium. The sequence continues at coordinate 1,340 of NZ_JAILWL010000224.1, read as the reverse complement.
TTCTGTAATCTCCATTATCGCCGCCAGCAGATCGGACGCACCAACTCCACAATTGGAACCGATTGCAACAGGCGTGCACGCGAACTGAGATTGAAGGTCCCCCAGTCCCTTTGGCGGCAGCCCCATCATGGTTTTGCCCGCGGTGTCGAAGCTTGCAGTAATGACCAGGGGTAAATCAAAGCCCTGAGCAGCTTCCGCAGCCGCCTTCATTTCTTCGACCGCGGACATGGTTTCGACCCACAAAATATCTGCGCCCGCTTCAACCAGCCCTTCAATCTGCTCTCGGAAAGCAGCAACACCGTCTTCATAGCCAAGTGCACCAAGAGGTTGGAACAACTCTCCCGTCGGACCAATCGAACCACCAATCAGAACGTCACGTTCGACCGTCGCCGCGACCTCTTGCGCCAGTTTCACACCGGCAACATTCAGCTCTTTCACCCGATCCTGTGCATTGTGGAGTTTTAGACGGTGTCGGTTACAGCCAAATGTATTTGTCAAGATAATGTCGGAGCCGGCGTCGACAAAAGACTGGTGAAGAGCCTTGATTTTCTCCTGCTCATCCGTGTTCCAAAGCTCCGGGGCATCTCCCGAAACAAGCCCCATCTCAAACAAATTCGTCCCCGTGGCACCGTCGGCCAGGAGGGCCCCTTTGCGGGCAAGAAGATCTTCCAGTTTGGACATAAACAGTCTTTCGTCGTCTTAAGCTTTTCAGGCCTGTTGTTTCGTTTGGGCCTGCAATAGCAGACCCCGCGAGGAAGTCCACGCGGGGTTTCGGTTTTCTAGGTCGTGTGGACGGATTGGATCAAGATCTCGGCTTCAGATTTTCCGGATCGTAGAGCGGCTGGTAACCGACACCGACAACTTCCACCGGATAAGTCTCCGAGAAATATTCGACATTCAACTTACGACCGACCTGGCAATAGTCCTGCGGCAGATAGGCCAACGCAATGTTTTTGCCGATTGTCGGCCCAAAGGCGACAGACGTCGTATAGGACAGACGGCCCAGACTGTCGACCAAGGTCTCTCCGGTCTCCGGATCCATGACCGGCATAGAGCCGACAGGAAAACGCTGTATACCACTTGCGTCCGTGTTTTCCGTCATCACGAGTGTACAAAGCATCGCCGGTTGATGCTCACGCTCTCTGTATTCCAGATGCTTAGCCTTGCCGCGGAAATCTGCCGCCTTCACTTTTGGCCGCGCCAAGTCTGATTCGTAAAGATTGTACTGGGTCAACAGATCCGCGTTCTGCAACCGCAGGCTCTTTTCCATGCGCCGCGAATTCGCATAGGTTTCTACGCCCACGGCCATGACACCAATCGCACGCAGCGCATCCCAGACA
>NZ_JAILWL010000223.1 GCF_025698965.1 Roseibium sp. | reverse complement strand
GTCCAGAACGTTGTTGACAACGAACTGAGTACGAACACGACCACCAACGCGCAGGCAGGTTTCAGTGCCCGGGATGTAGTAGAAGCGTGCGCCGTATGCGTCACAAACGCGAACGTAATCAACCGGCTCCGGAGCAACCGGAAGATCGGCTGCCTGGGCAGTGGTTGCTGTAGCAACTGCTGCAGCACCGAGCATCAAGCTCTTGAGTTTCATGTCTGACCTCCAAAAGTCAATTTCTGTTGGAACCGTGACAGGCGCTCAATGCCCGTGCAGTTCCGTCCCCGCGATTTGAAATGAAAGTGCCTGCAGAGGCACCGTGAAGAACATTTCGGTCAGCGATTTCTCGCCGGTCGCAGGTTGTAACAACCAGACTCAAACTCGCGCATCAACTCCAAAATTTGGCATCACAACACTGCATCGTTGCGATGTGTCATTCTTGCAACATATTGTTTTAAATAGTTTTTTCGAGTTACCAAGCGTAATGCCGAAACCCGAAACAGCGGATTTTTGCGCAATGCAAAAATACTTACCCAAGGTAATTTTTCTCCTCTTCCAGTTGAACTGGAGTCTTCATAATTTTCGACTCCAAGATTGCGAGTCTCAAATTTGTCCAATAGGTAAAATATGAAATTGGGCTGCCGGTAGACTCGATCAAAATAGAAATAAACTCTACACAACTTACTTGAACTAAAAGTTGTACTTTCCAACCAGGGCCACGCCACGCCTCCCATCACAACTTGCCACGACCGACGCGAAACACGGTTTTTTCCCATGCCAGAGGTTGCGAATAGTGGAGAAAGGCATTTTGGGATCAAATATCCGGATGAATCGCGACTCACGCAGCAAGAAACGGGGTGAGTCGATCTATTTCAGTTCGACTGCGACTCGCGCCGAACGGCCATCCGCATCCAATACAGTGACATTCGTGAAACCCACCGTTTCAGCACGCCAGACAAATTGATTGTCGAAACCGTTGGTCTTTTGCGGCGACCCGTTGATCAATAGAGAATAAGGCTGCTTGCCACCGCTCACCTTGACCACAAGCGGCACTTCTGGCGCTTGATCATTCCCGTTTTGTAAAAGCCCAAGATCCATCTCGGCTCCATCGGGAGGAAATGTAATCCGCAATTCATCTGCACCGTTACGCCTGCTTATGCGTTTTTGAACCCGCGCATATTGCAGTGCTATTGGTACGGGAGCGGCAGAAAGTGCGGACACGCTCGCTGGCGCCTCCGGCAATGGAACCCGCTCAGGTCCAAGCTTCTGAAACACTTCAAGAAGCAAAGGTACCGCAGCGCTTGATCCCGTTTCGCCCGGAACTGGTGATCCATCCGGACGTCCTATCCAGATTGCAGCCACATACCGCCCGTCATAACCGACCGCCCAGGCATCTCGAAATCCATAGGCGGTGCCGGTCTTGTAGGCGACTTGAGAGACCGCTTCGCCGCTTGATTGCGGCAACTCCGACAAGATATCGCCTACATGCCAGGCTGCCTTGTCAGAGAGAACTCTGGCCGAGTTCAAAGCTTCACTTACTTGCCCGCATTCGCCACGGCAGATGCTCAAAAGTACCGGTTCCCCGCCCCTGGCCAACGCTGAATAGGCCTGGGTCAGATCTCTCAGCGACAAACCGAGACCGCCAAGACCGATGGCAAGCCCCGGGGCAGCGCCTCGCTCCAGAACCGGCCGAATGCCTGCGCGCTTCAGGCGTGCAAGCAACCTTGCCGGCCCGACCGCATCCAAAAGCTGGATTGCCGGCGTATTCAAGGACAATTGCAGCGCTTCGCGCAATGTCACAGTGCCTTGATAGGCCTTGTCGAAGTTGGCAGGCTGGTAACCGCCGATTTCGGTCGGCCGGTCGACAATCAGACTTTCCGGGACACCGATCCCCTCTTCGAAGGCGAGACCGTAGATGAAGGGCTTTAATGTCGACCCGGGCGAACGAATCGCACGCGTCATGTCAACGTGCCCTGCCCTGCTGTCATCGAGGAGGTCCGGTGCACCGACGCTTGCCAGAATCTCTCCATCCTGATGATCGGCGACGACAATCGCCATTGAAATCGGTGCCGGATAAGCGCTGATCTTCCGGCGCGCCATGTTTTCCATTCTGATTTGCAGATCGCGGTCGAGCGTCAGGCGGTGAACGGTTTTTTGGGGCGTCCTGAAGCGGATATGCCGGCTTTCATGCGCCGCCAAAATAGGCATTGCAAACCGCCGGGTCCTGACAGGTTCAACAGCTGCCGAATCTGCCACATCTTTCGAAAGGACACCGGCAGATACAGCGCGCGCGAGAACCCGGTTTCTTGCAACACGGGCATTTTCCGGTGACCGGTCTGGGCGCCGGGTTTCCGGGCTTTGCGGCAGCGCTACCAGCAAGGCAGCTTCAGCAGGTGTCAGACGTGTCGGCTCCTTGCCGAACCAGGTCAGACTGGCGGCACGAACCCCTTCGATGTTTCCACCGAATGGAGCCCGCAGCAAATAGACTTGAAGAATGTCATCTTTGGAAAACGTGTCTTCCAGCTGCACCGCCTTGAGGAACTGCTGATACTTCCGTTTCAGGGACTTGGTCGGCTTTTCATCCAGCAATCGGGCGACCTGCATGGTCAGCGTCGATCCACCCGAAACGATCCGGCCACTTTGAATGCTTTGCAGAACGGAACGCAGCAACGCTCTGACATCGATCCCGGAATGCTGATAAAAACGCTTGTCTTCAAAGCTGAGCAACATTTTCAAATAGAGCGGATCAACGTTGTCCAGCTCCACCGGCAAACGCCACTTTTCGTCCTGGCTGGTGAAAGCCCTCAGCAACCGATCGTCCCGGTCAAGAACCACGACCGACACGGGCAAGTCCGAGATTTGTGGCGGCAAGGCAAGAGCCTCGTAATCACGATAGACCTTTGCGACCCCGGCCAAGCAAGCAACACAGACACAAATTCCGATGGCGGCCACTCGCCAACGGTATTTTCGCCATGCTTGCCAGGATTTCCTTTTCATTGCCCCAGCCCTATCGGGTTGGCCCCAAAACGATGAACCGGTCAGTATCCGTTATCGCCTGCCGGTCAGGTCGGTACATGTCTTCTACAGTCGCAGGCGGATGAACAAAATCGCCCGGCGTCGCTGCACGTGCCAAATAGGCGAACGTCAACTCCCGCCCGCTCTGGCGGGTCTGATCAACCGCGACTTCGAACCGATCCTGATAAAACGCGCTATGCTCCGGCTGGTCGATCGTCGACAGGAACGAAAGACCGCCCACATCTCCTGATCGAACCAATCGCGGGTTGTCGATCACCAGACCGGCAGGCAACCTGTCGACCACCATCAATCTCCCCGGCTGATCGGTCAATGCCCGAACGGTAAGCACGACTGCCAGCCGCGTATTGACCGGAACCGCATCCGGGTTCACCGGCGTACCATTCAGATCATAGACCGTGCGTTCGATCGAATAGTCCTTTCCACCTGACGGTTCCGGCGTCAAAGGTTGCCCTGCAATGGAAACCAGAAGGTCTGTTGCCGACGGGCCATTATTTTTGATCTCCGCAGCAGCATCAGCCAGGCTCGTGCCTGTCAGCGACCAGGCCAGCCTGCCGGGTGTTTCTTCTCCGCGCACCGAAATCCTGGCGCTTTCTGCCGAGTCATTCAACGCTTGCGCTGCAAGCAGCAGCCAGGCCATGTCCTGCGTGGATCGACTTGCCGTTTTATCCTGCGCTGTTCGCAAGAGATCCACGGCCTGTTTCTCAAGACTATCTCCCATCGAAGCGGAAACGACATAATCCGCTACACCCGCGCTGTCTCGAAGAACGGATCCGAAATCGTCCCGATAAGTTTGCTGCTTGTCATTTGGCAAGGCGGTAAGTGCCGCCTCGAAACCGGACGTCGCACGCTGCTGTTCGCCGTAGAGAGCCAATCCAGCGGCGATTTGAGCCTTTGCCAGGGGTGTTGCGAAACTTTGCAGTTTGGCGTCGAAGTAATAGCGAAGATCGCCCATCGACGCGCGTCCATTGCGCGCAAGGACATAGAGCGCATACGCAATGCCCTCACCACCGTTTTGAAAGTCGGAGGCGTATGCGATCCGGTTTTCCAGGTTGTCCAGCGCTGTTGTAAATGCCAGATCCGACACTCTGTATCCCTTTTCGCGGGATCGTGTCAGAAAATCGGTCACATAGGCATCCAGCCACGTATCTCCATCACCATAGCTGTTCCAGAGACCGAAGTCCCCAGAAGCAGACTGATTGGCCAGAACTGAAGAAATCGCCTTGACCACGCGCTTGCGAATGGCGTCGTCCGTACCCAATCCCGCGGCCTCGGCAACTTCGCTCAAATACAGCAAGGGCAGAGCACGGCTGGTTGTCTGTTCCGTGCAGCCGTAAGGATAGCGATCAAGGGCGGCCAACAGACCGGCGATATCAATATTGGCTGCTCCTCCGGCCGTCAAAGTCACTTCAACGGTTTCAGACCGCAAACCGTCGAAACTGTCTTCGGACAAGGTCAAATTGTCCCCTGATGCCAACTTGAACGAGGAGCTGCGAACGATCCTCGGCTGTGTATCTTTGACGTCAAGGCCGAAGCGTTTAACAAAAACCTTGCCTTCCGGTCCGGTCAGCGATGCAATCACCTCGCCGCCAATCGGGCTGTCCCCGGCACGCACCGGCATCAGGGTCAGAGTTTTTGCCCCCGCATCAATGTTGAAATCACGTGTCCCGCGAGTATTGCCTCCATCAAGCAGAAGGCCTTCGCTGGCAGAAACCTCGAGCTCATAGCGACCTGCTGGTCCGTCGACATTATCAATCTCAATAGCAAGCCGAGATTGGTCCCCTGGTGCAAGGAAGGCAGGAGCACTGGCAGTCATAACAATTGGTGAACGCACCTCGATTTCCTGGTCGGCATGCCCGACCCCATCCTTTGTCCAGGCAACGGCCATAAGCTTAAGCGCGCCATTGAAAGCTGGAACGTCGAACGTGACCAAGGCTTCTCCATCAGGGCCCATCTCAACAAGACCGGAAAAGAGTGCAACGGGTTCTTCATCTGGCGGCGGAGCCTCAAGGCGCATTCCCATGGCGTCTCCACCTGAGCGCACTCGGCCGAGCGCACCAGCCATGCGATCAATCAACTGACCGTAGAGATCACGAATATCAGTCCCAAGGCGCCGTTGACCGAAATACCAGTTGTCCGGATCGGGGGTCTCAAATCCGGTCAGGTTGAGAATGCCGACATCAACAGCAGCGACCGTCAGGAATGCCTTTTCCCCCTGCTCCAGATTGGCCAGTCGAACTGGCACTTCAAGCCTGGTTTCCGGAAGGATCCGGGTTGGTGCGGCAAGTTCAACTTCCAGAACCCGATCTCCAGGATCCACCTGCAACCAGGACAAACCGATTGCCCGCGACGGCATGCGTTTTTCCTGAAGGTCCATGGGGCGGTAGAGACTTGCGGTGATGTAGGCGCCAGCCCCCCAATCGTCACTGACCGGGATATCAACTTCAGTCTCGTCGCCGGCGACTTCCACCACTTGGCTGGCGATCAATCCACCGGAGACCACGTTCACAACGGCAACACCGGGCATTTGCGGTTTCAAGCGCAATTTCGCCGTCTCGCCCGGTCGATAGCTCGCCTTGTCCAGTCCGACATCAAGATAGTCCGGTGTTTCCGATGTCGCATCAGCGGTATACCATCCGGCATTGAAATTAACGCTGGACGCCGTCTGCAGGTCTCCACTGCCCTGGATATCCAGCCGATATTCTCCCCATTCAACCGGAAGAGACAACCGGGCCGGTTGGCCCGCCTTGAAATCGATCGACCCACTGGCAACACGCCTCGAACTGGTTATCGGTTCAAAAGACCATCGTCCGTCGAGCCGATACCACTGATAGCGGCGGTCGATCTTCGAAAGTGTCCAGGACAGGTCGGTCGCACTTCGCTCCTGTCCATTCACTCCGACCACAATCATGGAAAAATCGGCAGGACCACCCTCGTCGACACCACCGTCAAATGCAGGCTTGATACCGATACGCGGGCTGTCCAGAGCAACCGGCAAATCGAGATGTCGCTCGACATAGCGTCCACCGGCCTCAACAAGACGCGCGATCAAATCGCCTTCATAAAGCAAGGTCGTCTCAGGCAGTTCAGGCAACTTGACCTCAAAGGACAACTTGCCCGCCTTATCCGTTTTCAAGCCGGAAGGAATCGCACCGCGCTGTGAATAGGTTTCCTGGCCTTCCAGGCCGAACTGATAACCCGGGAAAGCCTTCAGGGTTCGGACCGGCTTGACGAGAATATCCCCTTCAAGGCTTTGGCCACTCGCCGGAGACCCATAAAGAAACTTTGCGTCCAGCGACACATTGGTTGGTGCTGCCCGGCTGAATGAAACTGCATCGCTTTTCAGTTCAAAATCGACACGTTCCGGCTGATAGTCCTCGACCAGAAACGTTTCCTGGGCCAACGCACGTCCCTTGGGATCAGCATATATGTTCCAGGACCAGATGCCTTGCTGTGCGGACTGGCTCAAGTTCAAATCATGAAGATGCCCGCCAAGGCCATTGTCCTCCACAGTAAAACGGGCATGCTCCACTCCGTCCGGACGATTGAACACAAATGTCAGCGGGAAGTTTTCCTGGGCTGTGGCTGTGGCGTTTCTCAACAGCGCCTGTGTGTGCACGGTTTCCCCGGCCTTGTATATTCCGCGGTCTGTCCAGGCAAATACGTCGAGCGGTCCGGGGGCCGGCCTTCCCTCAACACCGCGATCCGAAAGGTCGAATGCCGGTTTACGCAAATCCAGGAAGGAATAGTCCCCCTCGCCTGTTTCCGCGACCAGTACGCCTGGTGCCTTACCACCGCGCCCGCGGATGAGACCGGCAGCGAATTGGGCGAACCCATCCGTATCGGTAGATGTTTCTGCCAGTACCTCATTGTTCACGGCCAGGAGCCTGACACTCACCCCTTCCAGCGCCTGCGCTGACGAAAGCGAGCGGATGTTTGCTGAAATTCCATTGTTCCCGGTCAGAGCGGTCAGGCCGAGATCGGACACCAGGAACCACTGTGTGGCAAGACTTCCACCCCACCTGGTTTCACGATCGGATTTCGCCCGTGCCGTCATCGCATAGATGCCGGGCTTTAGTTCAATCCCGGTTTCGGAAAGAGGAATTGCAGTCGTGATATCTTGGTTAAGCTGATTTTCCGTCTCAACAATGCCTGACCAGACTTTTTCGCCCAGTTCGTCTTCAATCTGGTCGGCCTGATAGGAATCGAGCTGTCTTAGAAACCTGTTGTCCCTGAGAACATCGGCGACAGACCGATTGCCAACACGGTAGATGCCAGCCTCAATCTCGGATGTGTTCACCGAAATGATTGGAATGGTCGGTTTCCCACCCGAAGGAAGCACATAAGAGCGGCTGAGAAAGTGAACCGACGGCGACCTGTCTCTCACGTAGATTGAAAGGTTTGCCGATTTCTCAAGCTTTTCTCCGTCTGCGGCAGGGAGACCACTGCGAGCTGTCACCTGATAACGTGCGCCATGTTCCAATCCGTCAGCGCAAATCTGATTCCCCTCGGTCTCAATCGACAGGTTCCCCGCGCCTTTAACGGAGACATAAGGACTCAAATCTTCACCGAGCGGCAATTTTTGCGAAAATATCAGACAGATGCGCGGTGTCACACTGTCTGAGTCGACTTGATGATCGACAATCCGAAAACCGTGCTGCGCAACCAGTTCCTCATAGCGACGGCGCACATTCGCATCGCTTTCAAGGGCCAGCGACGCGCGCAACGCCTTGATCGCCGACTTGTATTCTTCGTTCCGTTCCAGAGACCTGCCCAGAAGATCGAGTGCAAAAGCCTGTTCTTGAGAATTAATCGCACGTAAATAGGCATTGATCGCCGCCGAAACAGCATTTTTGCGTTTGTCGAGCCTGTCCTGCCAGTTGTCGGGATTTTGCAGGAGCAACGCGGTCGTCAGTTGAACCCAGGCTTCGAAATCGCCGGGCTCAAGTACTACCAACTGAAGAAAATCCGCTTCCGCCAGCGCTCCGTTCCTGGCGTTGAGAGCATCCAGACCGTTGCGACGGAGCTGGTCAGCGGTTTGATCGCTTGTTCGAATGGAGTTGGCAATGCTGCGTGAATAGGTCTCCGCACCGTCCAATTGGGTGTTTGGCAGAAACACGAGCTCGGTTTTCCTGTCGGCACTGAGATCGACACGCGGTTGTCGAACTTCGACCACCCGGCCGGCGACAGCCCCGACAAAGCTCTGAAGTTCGCCAAAGTCCGATTTCAGAAAACACCATCCGGCAGACGTGTTGAAGGTAAAGGCACGGCACTGATTATCCTGCAGGCATGCCCACTTGCATCCTTCGAGGTCGACATCCTTGACGGTCCGGTAATCACTGCCGAAGAAGTCTGCATCGTCGATCGTAACGATACGCTTGTCTTGTGCTTGCCCCTCGGTAGCCGCAAGACCTGTCCCGAAACCAATCAGAAGCGACAGGAATAAAGGCTTCGAGTAGGTTCGGACACACAGATCGATTTTTTTGCAGACACGATTGAAAACATTCGAAAAAAGAATCATGGCCAGTCCTCCCGGGCCGAGAATTTTCTCTATCAAGGCACCGGAACGTGACAAGCACAAGGCAAAAATGACGTAAGAGCAATCTCAGGAAAAGTGGGAACCGGATTTCTGTCCGGGATTGCAAAAACAATAAGTTGGATCGTTTTCAAATTGTTCGCTCAAAATGAAAACGGTCCAGGGAAAATCTGCAGACGCTCTATCAGCCAACCCGGTGAACAAGTTCATCGATCAAACGATCAATCTCCTGGGCTGCTTTGCTGGTAGGCGCTTCCTCGGTCACGGCGACACCCTTGCCCATTGCGGCGGCATAGACGGTCCGGTTTCCTAGCCGGGCATCCAGCGCATCATAGCCGGACGCAGCAATGGCATCCGCCATTTCACCGGTCAGAGATGCACGCGGCGGAACACGATTCAACACAAGCAAAGTCGGCGTGCTTTCGCGCTCTGCCATATCGATTGTCTGGGATGTTGCCCACAAGTCCACCGGTGTCGGCTGGACCGGAACGATGACGAAATCAGCCGCATCAATGGCGGGTCGGGCATCCGTGTCGGTTTTGGGAGGCGTATCGACCACAACATACCCATGAGATCTTGCCAGCGACCTTGCTTCGCGCCGGGCGCCCCATCCGGACGCCGTACGAAACTCCAAACCGGTCCCGTCATCTCCGAACTTGCCTTCTCTGGCTTCGTACCAGGTTCCAAGCGACCCCTGCGGATCGACATCAAGTACCGCAACCGGCTCGCCGGATTTTTTCGCCAGGGCAACTGCGAGATGAGCTGCCAACGTGGTTTTTCCCGAACCGCCCTTTTGTTGCGCAACAGTCAAGATCCGACCAGACATGCAATACCTCCAGAAAGCCAGCGACAGAATGCGCCGCCTTCTGCTGCAATGCAATAAAACTTTCTTGCAGAGCGATATAAACTGGTCGCGACCGAAGAAATATGACCTTGTTCACCAGCGGAACGTTTGATTACTCCCTTCGCATCTTGTTGATTTTAAAAGACTACCGACCACCTAGCGCATAATAGACATTCCAAGAGGGTCTGCCGGTCACCGGCATGCCGTATTTCGCTTCCGCCTTTCGAATCCCTGCACGCGTGGCGGGACCGACCTTGCCATCCGGCTCACCGACATTGAAGCCGTTCTTGTTCAGCAGTTTTTGCAAGTCCAGTCGTTGCGCCCGCGACAGGCCCGGGTTATCGGTCGGCCAAGGGGTTTTGAACGGGTCCCCGCCAGAGACGAGTTCAGAAAGCAACGCGATGGCCAGACCATAGGACGTCGAGGCGTTGTAGGATCTCAATGCACGGAAATTCCGGGTTACGAGAAATCCCGGTCCGTTTGCGCCTGCTGGCCGGATGAGTGCTGCTTCAAGCTTCCCGGATAACCTGCCACCATCGATTTTTGTCAGCCCCCTCTTGCCCCATGTGCTCAGAGACGCTGCTTTCTTGCGGCCTGAAGGTCCGGAATAACCCTTTGGCACCTTGACTTCAAAGCCCCAGGGCCGACTATCCCGCCAGCCCGCGTTTTTCAGGAAATTTGCTGTTGAAGCCAAGGCATCGGGGACGGAATTCACCAGATCTTTCTTGCCATCTCCATCAAAGTCGACCGCCAGACTGTTGTAGGTGCTCGGCATGAATTGCGTTTGGCCGAACGCCCCGGCCCAAGACCCCCGGAAGTCGCCAACCGGTACATCGCCGCGCGAAGCAATCTGCAACGTCTTGATCAATTCGCCACGGAAATATTTTTGCCGTCTCTTTCCGGCGCAGACCAGATTTGCAAGTGCGTGAGGTGTATAGAAGTCACCCCGGAACTGGCCATAATCGCTTT
>NZ_JAILWL010000222.1 GCF_025698965.1 Roseibium sp. | reverse complement strand
GGCGCCGATCCGAGCGTATACCTGCTCAATATCGAGACCGGTCAGCGTGAAATTGTTGGCAATTTCCCCGGAATGACATTTGCGCCACGTTTCTCGCCAGATGGCCAGAGCGTAGTCATGAGCCTGCAGCAGGGCGGCAATGCCAACATCTTCAAGATGGATTTGAGGTCGCGCCGAACAACGCGTCTGACCAACACGGCAGCCATCGATACCAGCCCGTCATTTTCACCGGATGGCAGTCAGATCGTATTCGAATCGGACCGAGGTGGCACGCAGCAGCTCTATGTAATGAACGCCAACGGTGGTGAAGCGAGACGTATCTCCTTTGGGCCGGGACGGTATTCGACACCTGTCTGGTCACCTCGCGGGGATTTGATCGCCTTCACCAAGCAGCATCAGGGACGCTTCATGATCGGTGTCATGCGTCCGGATGGCAAAGGCGAGCGCATCCTGACCGAGGGATATCATAATGAGGGACCTGCCTGGTCGCCGAATGGCCGCGTTCTGGTGTTTTTCCGTGATTCCCCCGGTGCCAACGGCGGTCCGCAGGTTTGGACGGTGGATTTGACCGGTTATAACGAGCAGCGGGTGGACACGCCGGCCTTCGCGTCGGATCCTTCCTGGTCGCCGCTTATCAATTGACAACCAAAACAGCTTGCCGCGCCGACGCGTGTTAAGTTTTTGCTAACCAGTTTTGCAAAGATGGCCTTAACCAGGTTTGGCTACAAAGCGTTTACCTAAAACCGGACAATCGGGATGTCGGGTTAGCGGGCTGGGGATTAGGAGACAGGAATGTTCAAACGAGAAATTGCCGCACGAAGCGCTCGCTGGATTGCAGTCTGTTTCGCAGTTCTGTTAGCGGCGGCATGTGCCCAGAACAAAACTGATGGGCTTTCAAGCAACGTGACACCGGGCACCGGCCAGGACTTTGTAGTCAATGTCGGGGATCGGGTGTTTTTTGAAGAAGACCAGTCGACACTGAATTCACAGGGACAATCCACCCTGAGCAATCAGGCGAAATGGCTCAACAAGTTCTCTCAATACACGATCACGGTCGAAGGCCATGCGGACGAGCGCGGCACACGGCAGTACAATATTGCGTTGGGCGCGCGCCGGGCGCAGGCAGCTCGCGACTATCTTGTCGCTCAAGGAGTGAGTGCTTCGCGCATCAAGACGATATCCTACGGCAAGGAACGTCCGGTCGCTGTTTGTAATGACAACAGTTGCTGGTCGCAGAACCGCCGGGCGGTGACCGTACTGAACAACGCGACCAACTGATTTGTTCAAGCATTGATTGCGAGGCCGGGCGGGTTGCCCGGCCTTTGCCGTTTTCAGCGCCCAAATTACCCGCGGTACAGGGCCAGTGAGGGAAATCGTCAAACTTTGGCCGAAGTCCGGGCGCTCTGTGCATTTGAGAGCCGAGACGGCCATGCTAAGACGTCTTGCATCGGGTAAATCGCTTGGGACAAAGGATGTCCTGCTGTCTGATTTAAGCGATACACCCGAGTATACAATGTGACAGAGCACCTTCGCCCTTATCTGATTGAAGGAAGTTTGCGATTCAATCGGATCGGAAGTTGCTCTAGGGTCTGGCGAGTAGAGGTGTAAGCAGCGACTTGTGCTATTTGCTCCTAGCCCCTGAACCGGAGGACCGAATGCGAAATATCAAGGGACTGGCAGGTTTCCTCATGGCGCTGGTTTTCATCGCCACTGCCACACCGTCCGAAGCCCAGTTGTTCGGACGGAAAAAAGACGATTCATCCGTGAGGATCGGTCAGCTGGAAGAACGGATCCGGATCCTGACCGGACAGATCGAGCAATTGTCTTATCAGATGCGCGAGCTGCAGGATCAGATGCGGCGCATGCAGGAAGACAATGAATATCGTTTCCAGCAGTTGGAAGGTGGAAACCCGCAAAAACGATCCGATATTTCTCCCAATGCGGCCCCCGGAAGCACCGCGCCGGGCCTGACTGCGGACGGCACGCCGCAAACCGGGACCCTGGTTGCGCCAGGCGGGGGATTTGCAACGCTGCCGGCCGACGGGTCCGGTGACGGGTCCTGGGATCAGAGCGGCGGATATGAAGCCGGCACCGGATTGCCTTCGGATGGCCCGATCGACCTCTCGGAACTGGCGAAGGGACTGGACACGGTTCCCGGTGCTGGTGAGGTGACACCTGGACCGGGTCTGGCGACGGATGATGACCAGATCGCAAATGTCATCGGCAGCGGGGATCCTCGGACCGATTATGACCAGGCTTATTCTTTGGCCGTCAATGGCGACTATGCCGGCGCGGAACGGGGTTTCAGAACGTTTCTTGAGACCTATCCGGATGATGCCCTGGCACCCAACGCCCAATACTGGCTGGGTGAAAGTCTGCTGGCGCAACAGAACTTTCGTGAAGCGGCAGATGCGTTCCTGAAAACCTACACCGATCACCCCAACAATTCCAAGAGCCCGGACAGTCTGCTGAAACTCGGAGTTTCCCTGCGTGGTCTTGGTGAACGCGATGCGGCCTGTGCGACCTTTTCAGAGCTCCTGACCAAGTATCCAAACGCAGCTCCTGCAGTTCTGACCCAGGCACGGGATGAACGCCGCCGTGCGCAATGCTCCTGATTTGCCGGTCGAGCCCGCGGGGCTCCCGGCTGATGACGTCGACAGACATTTTTCCAGATTAATCCCTTTTTCAAGAGTCGCTCTCGCAGTCTCCGGCGGTGCGGATTCCCTATGCCTGATGGTGCTTTTCAGCGAATGGAAGCGCCGTGTCGCGTGGCCCGGCAATGCGGAGGTGATCGTTGTTGACCACGGATTGAGGGCAGAGAGCGCCGATGAGGCGAAGTTTGTCGTTGAAAACGCGGCAAAAGCCGGTCTTCCGGCCAAAATTCTGAAATGGACCGGCAACAAGCCAACCAGCAACGTTCAGGATGCAGCCCGAAAGGCCCGTTATCAGCTGATTTCGCAAAGAATGTCAGAAACCGGTGCCGAGGTCCTGCTTCTTGGCCACCACCGGGACGATCAGGCGGAGACTTTCCTCGACAGGCTCACCCGTGGCAGTGGGCTTTATGGATTGAGTTCCATGTCAGCCGATGAAGCCGATGGACCGGAGGGGCTGCGGCTGGTGCGTCCGTTTCTCGAAGTTTCGAAGAACCGCCTGGAAGCAAGTTTGCGTGACAGAGGCATGAACTGGTGCAACGACCCTTCCAATCGGAATTCCAAATACAAGCGAAGCCGGTTGCGGCGTATTTTGAGCCTGCTCGAAGAAGAAGGTCTCACTGCCGAGCGGGTTGCCGATACAGCCGGTCAATTGCGGCGAGCCAGGGAGGCCCTTGAGACGACGATACACAGCTTTGCCGCTCATAATCTGGAGGAACATCCGGCGGGGCCTGCCAGGATGGCACGCCGGGATTACCGCACTTTGCCTGAAGAATTGCGGCTGCGACTGTTGTCCCTGGTCCTGGGACGGGTCACCGGACTGCGTCCACGGATCAGACTTCAGAAACTGCAATCTGTTGATGATGCACTGATGTCTGAAGATATTTTGCGCCACACACTTGCCGGAACACGCATCAAGGCGGAAGCAAAGACAGTCTGGTTCTGGCGGGAGCCGGGGCGGATGCCACCCGAAATCCTGCAGGATCTGGAAGGCGAGGGGATCTGGGATCATCGCTTCATCTATTTTGCTCCGAAGCATCAACGTGAGCAAAGCAAGGCTGTCGGATTAAGGCTTGGTCCGCTATGCGAGGCGCCAATTCGGGCGAAGGACATAGAATGGCCGCAAGATTGGCCGAAAGAGGCATTCGCCTGCGCACCGGTCCTGTGGACTGAAAACGGGAACGTCGTTTCACCTTCGTGTTGTTTGGGTCTTCGTATTGGCGAAAATGACAAGGAAGAAGTGCTGAATTTGGCTCGACTACCGTTCCGGGCTAAATTGGACGGCAACTATTTGGATGGTAGGGACGCGGAGCAGGAAATCTAGAGTTTTCCTGAACTCAATCTTCTGATAGTGGTCCGGCCTTAAGAAAATAGTCAGTGCAATATGCGCAACTATGGCGCACCGTCTTGGCAGCGGGCTATGGGCGACCTATCTTCGCTCTAAAGAAATGTAACCGCGTGAGTAGTCGCGTTGGGCGGTTAAGGGAACAAAATGAACGCACATTTTCGTAACTTTGCTCTTTGGGTGATCATTGCACTGCTTTTGATCGCATTGTTCCAGCTGTTTCAAAGTCCTGCGCAGCATGGCGCAACGAACGACATTGCCTATTCGGACTTTATGAAACAGGTCGACAATGGCGAGGTCAGATCGGTCACGATCCAGCAACAGAAGATCACCGGTATCTATAACAGTGGCGGTGCTTTCCAGACCTATGCACCGGACGGTGCCCAGTATGTCGACGAACTGCGCAACAAGGGTATCCTGATCAAGGCCAACCCACCTGCGGAAAGTTCTCCATTGCTTGGTGCTCTGTTCTCCTGGTTGCCGATGCTGATCATCCTCGGGATCTGGATATTCGTAATGCGCCAGATGCAAGGATCCGGCGGCAAGGCGATGGGTTTCGGAAAGTCGAAGGCGAAACTTCTGACCGAAGCGCACGGCCGTGTGACATTCGAAGATGTTGCAGGCATTGACGAAGCCAAGGAAGACCTTCAGGAAATCGTCGAGTTTCTTCGGGACCCTCAGAAGTTCCAGCGTCTCGGTGGACGCATTCCACGCGGTGTGCTGCTGGTTGGCCCTCCTGGAACCGGTAAAACGCTCACGGCACGTGCCGTTGCCGGTGAAGCGAATGTGCCGTTCTTTACGATTTCCGGTTCCGACTTTGTCGAGATGTTCGTCGGTGTAGGTGCTTCGCGTGTCCGCGACATGTTCGAACAGGCGAAGAAGAACGCGCCCTGCATCATCTTCATCGATGAGATCGATGCAGTGGGTCGTCACCGTGGCGCAGGCCTCGGCGGCGGGAATGACGAACGCGAGCAGACCTTGAACCAGCTTTTGGTCGAGATGGATGGTTTTGAGCCGAATGAAGGCATTATCATCATCGCTGCGACCAACCGTCCGGACGTGCTTGATCCGGCGCTGCTGCGGCCGGGCCGTTTCGATCGTCAGATCGTCGTGCCGAACCCGGACATCACGGGCCGTGAGAAAATCCTCAAGGTGCATATGCGCAAAGTTCCGCTGGCGCCGGATGTCGATGTAAGGACACTGGCACGCGGCACACCTGGCTTCTCCGGTGCGGATCTGATGAACCTTGTCAACGAGGCTGCTCTACTGGCTGCACGCCGGTCCAAGCGACTGGTCACCATGGCAGAGTTCGAAGACGCGAAAGACAAGGTCATGATGGGGGCCGAGCGCCGGACCCTGGTGATGACCGAAGAAGAAAAGAAACTGACCGCCTATCATGAAGCCGGTCATGCTCTGGTCGCGCTTCACCAGGAAGCTTCGGATCCGATCCACAAGGCGACCATTATTCCACGCGGACGTGCACTCGGCATGGTGATGCGCCTTCCGGAAAAGGATCAAGTGTCGCTGACCCGTGCCAAATGCAAAGCCGATCTGGCAGTGGCAATGGGTGGCCGTGTCGCCGAAGAGATGATTTTCGGCTACGAGAAAGTGACCTCGGGCGCGTCCGGCGACATCCAGATGGCAACCAAGCTTGCCCGCGCGATGGCAACCCAGTTCGGGATGTCCGACAAGCTCGGTCCGCTGCTTTACGGAGAAAATCAGGAAGAAGTTTTCCTGGGTCACTCCGTTGCAAAGAACCAGAATGTCTCCGACGAGACGCAGAAGATTGTCGATGCGGAGATCAAATCCTTTGTCAATCAAGGCTACGAGACCGCCAACAAAATTCTTGGCGATCACGAGGACGAGCTGCACACGATCGCCAAAGGTCTTCTGGAATACGAGACCCTTTCCGGCGACGAGATCAAGGATCTCCTGCGCGGTAAACCTCCGGTCCGCGACACTGATGACGATCAACCGATCGGTCGTTCGTCCGCAGTTCCGACAGCCGGCGCCAAGCGTGGTGGTGACGAAGCGAGCGACGGCATGGAGCCGCAGCCGCAGTCTTAAGATCTGCCGGAAGAACGTTAGAAGATGGTGTCCGGCATAAGCCGGGCACCAATTTTTTTGAGAACTGCCCTTTCGTTAGTGAATAGTAACAATTGCTCACATATTTTGAAAAGCGGCTGGGTCCAATTGCGCTATGTATGCGCATGACCAGATTTAGACAGGCATTAGAAGATGCGTAAATTTTTCGGGACCGATGGCATTCGCGGTCAGGCCAACACCTATCCGATGACAGCAGAAATGGCGCTGAAGGTCGGAATGGCTGCTGGCCTGGCATTCAAGAATGGCGGTCATCGCCATCGGGTGGTGATCGGCAAGGACACTCGTCTTTCCGGATACATGCTGGAAACGGCATTGGTGGCCGGTTTCACCTCGGTTGGTATGGATGTCTTTCTGCTCGGGCCGATGCCGACACCTGCGGTGGCCATGCTGACGCGTTCGCTGCGAACCGATCTGGGTGTGATGATTTCCGCGTCCCACAACCCGTTCCAGGACAATGGCATCAAGTTTTTCGGTCCGGATGGTTTCAAACTGAGTGACGAGATCGAGCAGCGCATCGAAAGCCTTGTCGAAAGTGATCTGACCTACCGGCTGTCAGGAACGCGGGACCTTGGCCGCGCGAAACGGATCGACGGTGCCCAGCAGCGTTATATCGAGTTCGCCAAACGGACACTGCCCCGGGAAATGAGCCTCGAGGGGCTCCGCGTCGTAATCGATTGCGCCAATGGAGCGGCCTATAAGGTGGCGCCTGAGGCACTTTGGGAACTTGGCGCAGACGTGATCACGATGGGTGTCACGCCGGATGGCTTCAACATCAATCATGAATGCGGATCGACATCAACCGGTGCCTTGTCCAAAAAGGTTCATGAAGTGCGTGCCGATATCGGAATCGCTCTGGACGGAGATGCGGACCGCGTCATCATCGTCGATGAAAATGGCTCTGTGGTGGATGGCGACCAGCTTATGGCGGTGGTTGCCCAGTCCTGGCAGGCAAGCGAACGTCTTGCTGGAGAGGGGATTGTCGCGACCGTGATGTCCAATCTCGGCCTGGAACGTTATCTGCGCGACATCGGTCTGAACCTGGCGCGGACGAAAGTCGGGGACCGATATGTGGTCGAGCACATGCGGGCCAATGGCTACAATATCGGAGGCGAGCAATCCGGGCACATTGTACTGTCCGATTTTGCGACCACGGGCGATGGTTTGATTGCCGCCCTGCAGGTTCTGGCGTGCATCAAGGATCAGGACAAGCCGGTTTCGGAAGTTTGCCAAAGGTTCGAGCCGGTGCCGCAAATCCTGAAAAACGTGCGCTACAAGGGTGGCCAGCCGCTGGAACAGGACCTGGTGAAATCCGCGATCGAGGATGGTGAGGCCCGCCTCGGGAATTCCGGCCGTCTCGTTATCCGGGCGTCAGGTACAGAACCCCTCATCCGGGTGATGGCAGAAGGCGACGACGCTGACCTTGTCAAGCAGGTCGTCAACGACATTGCCGGTGTTGTTGCCTCGGCTGCTGCCTGACAGTTTCTGATTTCTTGCGACACAGTCTTGGCCGCCCTGGAAAAGGGCGGCCTTTCTTAATACTTGGTAAACTACTTGCGCGCGTTAAACCTTCCTTAAGGTAAAAAATCGCGGTTAATGAACAGAGTTAAGTCACCATTAATGAATTCCATTCAATATCCCATCAAGTTTGATGTGTCCGACCATTGGTTGAAACGGGCGCTCAGCTGGAAGAGGACGAAGACATGGATAATTTCATTAAGCGTTTGTCTTTGACCGGGTTTGCTGTTGTGCTTTCCACCGCAGGCTATGCTGCGGATTTGCCAACTCCGGTCATTGAGCACATCCCGGAAGTACCCGCTGCCGGCGGATGGTATCTGCGCGGTGACATTGGATACAAGATTTACAGCGATCCGAGCGGCAGCTTCAACGATCCGGTGATCGGGGATCTGCGGTTTCAGCGTGAATCGCTTGATGATGCCTGGATGATCGGTGTCGGTGTCGGTTACAAGTTCAATGATTACTTCCGTACTGATGTCACATTGGACTATGAAACGGCAGCTACGGCCAAGGGTTACGCGGTTTGTGGAACCTGTACCGGCGGCTTCTCCGAAGAGGGAACCGATATCGATGTCTGGACCGTTATGTTGAACGGTTACGTCGATCTGGGTACATGGCACCGCATCACGCCTTATGTCGGTGCAGGTATCGGTGCCGCCTATGTTCGCACGGACAGCACCTATTCCATCAATCCAGGCGGTACAGGCCGACAGGATTATGACGGCGAGCATAGCGAATGGAATTTTGCCTGGGCTCTGATGGCCGGTGCGTCTTATGCCGTAACCGACAATTGGGCGATCGATGCCGGTTACCGGTACAAGGATCTGGGCACAGCCAAGACAGTTAAACTTTACGACGCTGGTACGGGTGAGACCCGCGTTGAATGGGACGACCTGACGGCTCACGAGTTCCGTCTCGGTGCACGCTATACGTTCAACAGCACGCGGGCTCCTGCCACGCCAGTCTACTATGAGCCGCAAGGGCCGATCACCAGCAACTTCTGATCGCTGGTTCGAAAGTCAATGAAAAGGCCGGTTCCCCGAACCGGCCTTTTTTGTTTTTTCCGGAATTGAATTGACCAACATCGTAGAAGGTCTTATCCCCATAGGTGGGCCATCCCTCCCAACGAGGGTAGGTGTTCTGCATGATTTTCTCCTTTAAAATCAATTCTTTGTACGCTTTTTGGTTTTGCGCTGTGTCACTGGTGTGCCAAAAAGCGCGTTTGTGACGGTCTTGTCTTCAATTGCGTGGGCATAGGTGCGAAGAACCGTTGTCGCGTCTCTCCAGCCTCCTCTCTCGGCTACAGTCTTTACATCGAAGCCCTTGCGCAGCATTTCAGTCGCGAAGCCGTGACGGCAGCAATGTGGCGTAAGCGGCTCAATATTCGCGCGCAGGGCAACATTGTTCCAGGCGCAGCGGAGGCTGCCGCGTCCTGCGTACCCGAAGACAAGTTCATCTTGTTTCCTGTTCGAAGGAATGTTCGCGAGCGCTGCGGCGACTTCGGTAGGCAGGTGGGCTACGCGGCTCCAGGGTTTCGGTTTGAAGAGGTAAATTGTTGCCTCTGCGGAATGCAAATCCACATCTGCCCAGGTCACCCGGCAAGCCTCACCGACTCGCGCTGCTGTCGCAAACATAAACAGGCAAATTGCACCAAGGTGGGGAAGATCATCTTTCATTGCCTGAGCATGAAAAGCGCGAACCCATTTCGCTGTGACCGGGGATTTTACTTCAGGATTTTCAGAGAAGCGTTTGACAGAAATTCGCGGGCACCAACCAAGGTCAGCAGCGTGGTTGATTGCAGCCTGCGTGGGCTTGATCACCTGGCGATTCCATGTCGGCTCATTGGCCGATGGATAGAGTTTCTTGGCCGCACGGCGGATGGTTTCAGCCTGGATATCTTCTACGGGAGTATCCTTCCAATGTGCTGCCAGTTTCAACAAGAAGCGATCCGACTTCCCAGCGTCGAGATACGCAGTAAAAACCTGCGCCATGGTTAGTCCTGCCCCCGGTCCATCGAAATGACGTTGCCACGCCCGCGCCTCGACTTCCGCTTTGACGCGCTCCGCGGTTTTTCGGTCAGTCGTTTTAGTAGAGCCTCGGAGCCGCCGTCCGTTAATGGTACCTCGATGGTGCCAGACCTTTCCACGGCGGAAGATTTCGAGGGGCATGGGCGCGTTTTCTCCATTATCCGACGGACATCGTCTTCACGCAAAATGATAGCATTGCCAATTTGCGAACATGCCCCCAATCGGCGCGCGATCTCACGAACGGTCCGGACGGGAACTCGGAAGTGTTCGGCAAACTCTTCGGGCGTAGTGTATTTGGGCAGCAACTCAGATGTCATCCTTACCGCCCCCGTCATCCGCGTCCCTATCCCCCTACTGGGTCATATTGAGGGGAGACAGGAACTCGTCGCCACCGTTGATCTGCGGCATGTTCTCAAGAGTGCGGATCTCATTGACCGACAACCAGCCGCCATTCCGGCCGACGCTGTAGGCGTCGTACCGGGCCTTCATATCGCCGCGCAGCAACCCGGCAAGATCATGTTCGATGAACAGGGACTTGCGAGCTGTATCCGTCAGCAGCGTTGCGTTCATGGCCTGCTCGACGCGGCGCGCCATAGGCGCGAGGCACCGCACGACAAGCGCTCGGCTCTCCTGATCGCTGTTCGAATAGGTAGCGTTGTCCGTAATCCCTGCGACGGTCGGCGGAACGCCCCAGATACGGCAAATATCGAGGTTGGTAAGCTTCCGGCTATCCAAAAACTCAGCATCCTTGGAAGAGAAGGAGAACGACTTCCAGTCTGTCCCACCATCGAGAACCAGAATGCCGCGCGTCGACAAATCCGAATTGACCTTGGATTCGAGTTTGTTCAGGACGCTTTGGCGTTGTTCGG
>NZ_JAILWL010000221.1 GCF_025698965.1 Roseibium sp. | reverse complement strand
AACACGTTGCCATGGCTGACGAAGCCTACCGCATCGGTCCTGCGCCGGTTGCCGAAAGTTACCTCCGGACCGACAAGATCATCGAGGTCTGCCGGTTGAGCGGTGCCGAAGCGGTGCATCCCGGCTATGGCTTTCTGTCGGAGAATCCGGACTTTGTCGACGCGCTTGAAAAAGCCGGGATCACATTTATCGGACCAAGCGCGAAGTCCATCCGGTCGATGGGCCTCAAGGACGCAGCCAAGGCTCTGATGGAAAAAGCCGGCGTTCCGGTTGTTCCCGGCTATCATGGCACCAATCAGGATCCCGATTTTCTGAAGGATGAGGCTGACCGGATCGGTTATCCGGTTCTGATCAAGGCCCGCGCCGGCGGCGGTGGCAAAGGCATGCGCCGCGTCGATGATCCGGTTGATTTTGCCGACGCGCTCCAGGGCGCGCAGCGCGAGGGCGAAGCCAGTTTCGGGGATGGCCGTGTCCTGATCGAAAAATACCTCACCAAGCCGCGTCATATCGAAATCCAGGTCTTTGGCGACAGTCATGGCAACGCGGTTCATCTGTTTGAACGCGATTGCTCCTTGCAGCGCCGCCACCAGAAAGTCATTGAGGAAGCACCCGCACCCGGCATGCTCGAGGAAATGCGCAAGGCTATGGGGGACGCCGCGGTCAAGGCTGCCAGGGCTATCGACTATTGCGGTGCTGGCACAATTGAATTCATCGCAGATGTTTCCGAGGGCCTCAACGCGGACAAGTTCTACTTCATGGAGATGAACACCCGGCTGCAAGTGGAACATCCGGTGACGGAACTGATCACCGGCGAAGATCTGGTTGAATGGCAGCTCCGGGTCGCTTCGGGTGAGGCCTTGCCGAAGACCCAGGACCAGCTTGCCTTTGACGGCTGGGCCTTCGAGGCACGCCTTTATGCCGAAGACGCGCCAAAAGGATTTCTGCCCGCCATCGGCACGCTGGAACACCTTTCCCTCCCGCAAGCAAGTGCGCGCGTCGACAGCGGCGTGCGGTCGGGAGATGACATCACCCCCTTCTATGATCCGATGATCGCCAAGATCATTGTACACGGCCCCACACGTGAAGCAGCCCTTGCAAAACTGCTGGCCAGCCTGGAAAGAACCGAGGTGGCCGGGTGCGTCACCAATGCAGGATTTCTTGCTTCGCTGTGCCGACATGAGGGTTTTGCTTCCGGTGATGTCGACACCGGACTAATCGATCGGGATCTGGCCAAACTCGTTCAGGAACCCTCCATACCCGATGATGCAGTTGCACTTGCCGCTCTGACGGCCCTCGGCCTGACCAAACCGGCGGCAGGTGACGATCCTTTCGAAACGCTGGCTGGTTGGCGCATCTGGAGTGCCTCCAGGCAGTTTGCGCTGCTGGAGGTCGCAGACGAGCGTCAGGATGTGGAAGTCCAGGCCCTTGGGCATCAATGCTTTGCGGTTCACCTTGCCGGCAGCGTCCGCAACTATGCCTTGATCAAGGTAGACAACGGCACCATCACCTATGAATGCGAAGGACATCGCGCCAGCGCTGTCGTCGCGGAGGGCAAAAAGGGCCTGACCGTCTTCATGGACGGGCATGCCTTCACGGTTGGTTTGCCTGACACTTTGAGCTCGGATGAAGACGCCGCCGGCGCCGGCGACCAGTTGGTTGCTCCAATGCCCGGCCTTGTCAAAGTCCTGACCGCATGCGCCGGCGACATCGTGACAAGGGATCAGCCGCTCATGATCCTGGAAGCCATGAAGATGGAACACACACTGAAGGCGCCGCGGGACGGTGTCATCGGTGAAGTCCTGGTAGCTGAAGGCGACCAAGTCACCGATGGAAC
This sequence comes from Roseibium sp., assembly GCF_025698965.1. GTDB lineage: Bacteria > Pseudomonadota > Alphaproteobacteria > Rhizobiales > Stappiaceae > Roseibium. Next base: position 8,695 of record NZ_JAILWL010000221.1, on the reverse strand, counting down.
AATCCTGTTGGCAATGGCGGAGGAAGCAGATGCTGCCTGAGGCCAGGAGTTACGACGAACTTGCCGGGAAATTCGCCTGGGATATTCCGGAACGCTTCAACATCGGCGTTGCGGTTTGCGATCATTGGGCCGAACGTGAGCCGGATCGGGAAGCTCTTGTTTTCGTCAATGAAGACGGAGATACAGCGCGATATTCCTATGCAGATCTCAGACGTCTTTCGAATCAGCTCGCCAATCTGCTGGTCAGCCGCGGTGTCCAGCCCGGAGACCGTGTAGGCGTGCTGCTTCCTCAGCGTCTTGAAACCGCCTTTGCACACATCGCCGCCCTGAAGATTGGCGCCATCACCATTCCACTCTTCACTCTCTTCGGGGAAGAGGCTCTGGAATTCCGGCTGCATAATTCAGGTGCGAAAGCCGTCGTGACCGATGCCACTGGTGCGGCAAAACTCGAGAAAATCAGAGACAGGCTGCCTGAATTGACAACCGTCTTCTGCGTCGATGGTGAAGATGGCGGCGCGCAGGATCTGGCCAGCAACATGGCCGGTCATGAAGATACTTTTCAGGCATTCGACACCGCCGCCGACGACCCAGCGATCATCATCTACACCTCCGGTACGACCGGTCAGCCCAAGGGCGCGCTTCATGGTCACAGGGTTCTGCTGGGTCACCTCCCCGGCGTGGAAATGAGCCATGACTTTCTCGGACAAACGGGAGACCGCATCTGGACACCGGCTGACTGGGCCTGGATCGGCGGTCTTCTCGATGTCCTGATGCCATCGCTTTATCTCGGTGTGCCGGTTGTCGCCTGCCGGTTTCGTAAATTCACCGCGGAAGCGGCCTTCCAGCTTTTACAGGATCAGAAGATCCGCAACACCTTTCTGCCTCCGACCGCACTCAAGATGATGCGCCAGCTCAGCAATCCACAGGATCTGTGGCAACTTGACCTGCGTTCAGTCGCATCGGGGGGCGAGACACTCGGCGCTGAACTGATCGACTGGGGGCGGAGGACATTCGGCCTGACGATCAACGAATTCTATGGCCAGACCGAATGCAACATGATCGTTTCCAGTTGCAGTACGCTCATGGAGGCACGCCCCGGCATCATGGGACGCGCCATTCCGGGGCACGATGTCACGATCGTCAACGATGCCGGCAAAGAATTGCCGGTGGAGACACTTGGCAACATCGCCGTCAAACGCCCGGACCCCGTGATGTTTCTCGGGTATTGGAACAACCCTGAAGCAACGGCAAAGAAATTTGCGGGCGACTGGCTGCTGACGGGCGATACGGGCCTTCGCGACGAAGACGGCTGGCTTCATTTTGTCGGCAGGGATGACGATGTCATCACTTCTTCCGGTTACCGCATTGGTCCCGGCGAAATCGAGGATTGCCTGATCAAGCACCCGGCCGTTGCCATGGCGGGCGTCGTCGGTAAACCGGATGAACAGCGTACCGAAATCGTCAAGGCCTATATTGTGCTGAAAGACGGTGCCTCAGCCAGTGAGAGCCTCGCCAGAGAAATCGCCGCCTTCGTCAAGACACGGCTGGCAGCCCACGAATACCCCCGTGAAGTCACTTTTGTGGATGCACTGCCGCTGACCACCACAGGCAAGGTTATCCGCCGCGAGCTGCGCGCCCGGGCAGAAGAGGAGACGTGATCTGACGATCACCTGTTCTGCCAATCACCTCCGCCATCACCCGTGTCGAACCAAACGAGCAAAACCATGTCCGACTTCGTCACCATCTTTGAAATGGGGCCGCGCGACGGCCTGCAGAACGAAAAACTGTTTGTCCCGACCGAACAAAAGATCGAGCTTGTGGACCGGCTTTCCGATTGCGGGTTTCACAAGATCGAAGTCACAAGCTTCGTCAGCCCCAAATGGGTGCCTCAGATGGCCGATGCACAGGAGGTGATGGAAGGCATCTACCGGCATCCGGCAGTCGTCTATTGCGTGCTGACGCCGAATGTCAAAGGCTACACGGCGGCGCGCAAGGCGTCGGCGGACGAGGTTGCCATTTTCGGATCTGCTTCGGAGGGGTTTTCAAAAAAGAACATCAATTGCTCAGTCGCTGAAAGCATTGAACGCTTCAAGCCTCTTTTGGAAAAAGCTCATCAGGACGCCATGCCGGTGCGCGGCTATGTCTCTTGCGTTACGGACTGCCCCTACGATGGACCGACCTCACCGCAGAAAGTTGCTGACGTGGCCGGCCAGCTTTTTGAACTTGGCTGCTATGAGATTTCATTAGGCGACACAATCGGCGCCGGGACACCTGAAACCATCGGCACCATGCTCGACGCGGTTCTAACTGTCGTGCCGTCAGAGAAAGTTGCCGGTCACTACCACGACACCAAGGGCCGCGCGCTGGAAAACATCGAGGTCAGCCTGGAAAAGGGCCTGCGGACTTTCGATTGCGCAATCGGTGGCCTGGGCGGATGTCCCTACGCCCCGGGTGCGAAGGGAAATGTCGCCACGGAAGCCGTTGTCGAGTTGATGGCAAACAAGGGGTTTGAAACGGGTATCAAGCGGGAAAAACTGCAGGAAGTCGTTGCGTTTGCCCAAGGCCTGAGGAGTGTTGAGGCATGAGTTTTGAAACCATTTCCCTCGTCACCGATTCGCGCGGCATCGCGACACTGACGCTTGACCGACCGGAAAAGCACAATTCGCTTTCCGCCCAGATGATTGAAGATCTCACTGCTGCAACTCGTCGAATTGCTGCCGACGATAGTGTGCGCGTGGTCGTGTTGACCGGCGCCGGCGCAAGCTTCTGTGCCGGTGGAGATCTCGGCTGGATGCGTGAACAGTTTCAGGCTGACCGGGAAACCCGCATGACGGAAGCCCGCAAACTGGCCATGATGCTGAAAGGTCTCAACGAATTGCCGAAACCCCTGATCGGACGCGTTCAGGGACAGGCCTTTGGCGGCGGCGTCGGCATGATGAGCGTCTGTGACACTGTGGTAGCGGTCGACACCGCAAAATTCGGCCTCACCGAAGTCCGGCTTGGCCTGATCCCGGCAACCATCAGTCCTTATGTGCTCGCACGCATGGGCGAAGGCAAGGCGCGCCGTGTCTTCATGTCCGCTCGGCTATTCGGCTCTGAAGAAGCAAAAGATCTCGATCTCGTCTCAAAGGTGGTTTCTGAAACGGATCTCGATCAGACGATCGAGCGTGAGATCAAACCATACCTCGGAGCAGCACCGGCTGCCGTCGCGGCCTCCAAGGTTCTGGCGCGCACCCTAGGACCGGACATAACGGATGAGGTGATTGAAGACACGATAAGACGCCTTGCGGACACCTGGGAAACCCCGGAAGCACAGGAAGGCATTTCCGCTTTCTTTGAAAAAAGAAAACCAGGTTGGGTCGTCGCCTGAACGGGTCAGCTCGTGCGCCGTCTTGCGTGTTCAATCAGCGCGGCAATGCGGGCGACATCAAGTTGCTCGGTTTCGGGCTCCTGATCGGGTGGGCCGCCATACATGCGTTCGCGGCGTTTTCGGATCTTCTTCCGCTGCCATTCACTAATGCCCTCAGGCAGCTCTGCGCCTGCCCGGTCCATGCCGATCAGGATCCTTTGAAGATCCGGAAGAAGCTCTGAGGAAATGGTGAATTTCGCGCCATCCTGTCGTGTAAACACCAATGTATTGGTGCTTTGAGCACCGTTCAGAAGGACGGCTGATTTACGACCCAACGATCCGATAGTCGCTTGAAACCAGGCGACCCAGCCGGAGGCCTGCCACAGCCGGACTTCGACTTTCTTCAATTCCTCATAGAGAACGCGCACACGCAAACCGAATTGCGTGAACTCAAATCCATTGCCGAAAAACCGTACCCAGGATGTTTCGTGGCGTACGGCCACCGCGAAAAATATCAGTGACGCGCAAGCCGGCAACAGAGCCAGCAAGGCCGCCAGGGCCAATCCACCTGTCGCTGCACTCATTCCAATGATTGCAAGTGAAAAGAAAGCAATGCCAAGACTGAAACCAATGAGGTCGAACACAATCAAGGGCGGTTGAGAAATCGGCCTGACAGCACCCGAAGGTGCGCTCGGATGCGGAAGCGCTGCATAGATTCCGGCAGCAGCGACCAGACACAGGAGGCTGCTTAGAATCGACATGAAAAAATAGCCGCCAACAATGCCGAGCACGCAAAGGCATAAGGGAATGAGACGGCGAATAAATTCAAGCTTTGCAGTTTTTCCCAACCCGCTCTCCATGAATTCAGACAGTGAACGCGTTACAATCTGCGGAGACTTACTGATTCTTCCATTGAATCAAGTGTGCTTGCCCAGATCAAGATTTGGATTTGACAATCCAATATCATTGTTGATGGAAGTCGAAGGCCTGGGTGAAACTTCCCGCTTCTGCACAACATCTGTCACAGTGTTGAGAGACTGAAAGCTCAAAGAGCTTTCCTTTCGCGGTCCAGATAGCTGAAGGCGGCACGCGCCTTGCCGAACGTGGGAGTATCCAATTGCAGAAACGTGTGCATCAGAACGTCGATATCGTCTGCGGTGAACGGTTTTTTCAAAAACCCGGAAATCCCGATAAAGGCGGCGGACCGTTCCAGAAAAGTCGCGTCGCTTGTCGACATCATGTAAACACCGGTCCGGCTTGAAAGGCTTCGAACCTGACCGGCCAGCTCCAGTCCATCCATACCGGGCAATTGAAAATCGGTCAGAACAACCTTGAACTTGCCCGCAGACAACGTGCGCAAGGCAGCTTCTCCACTGCTTGCTTCATAAATCTCGAAGTCAAAGCGGCTGTCTTCAAGTATCTTCCGTATCGCTGCACGAGCCGAGTCGGAACTGTCAACCAACAGAACCGGAATCCCCTTCGTCATCGCTATATAGGTCGAAACAATGTCGGCGACATCTTCCTGACGAAACGGTTTTCGCAGAAAGTGATACGCACGATGTTTTCGCAGCTGCGTTTCGCATTCCTCACCCAGCTTCTCGTCTGAAGCGATAACCAAACAATTGTTGGACTTGCTATCCGCCAGTTCCGCAATAACCTCAGAACCGTTTAGGCCGGACATTTTCAGGGCAATAAAGGCAACATCGATACGTTTTCTTTGGAGCACGTCGAGCGCAGCACGACCATTATCAACCGTGTCGATATCAATGTATCGCGTTGCACGGTGAACATTGATTCCCTTTGTGATGACGTCCCGAGCAACGCCGCTGTCGTCAGCAACCAGTATGCGAATCATCCTGTGAAGCACAGCAATTACCCCGAAGCGCCAGTATTATTGAGTAATTTCATATTGTTCAAACTGACAATTATCTTAGATGAAACTTTGCATATAAACAATTAATGTCGCAAAATGCCAAGTATACAACCTTAGATTTATTTATCATAATTATAAAAGCAAGAATTCAGCGCTTCGAAACGGAAAACTAATTAAAAAACAAGCAGATGGATTCTAGTGATTAACGAAGAATAATTTCACGCGAACAGAACCGGGTCTGGCAGGCGTCTTCAACGAAACGACGGGAATTCGTTTCTTGAAATCTGGAACAAGCAAGTGGAAAGGTCAGGACGCGACCAGCGCTCATGTGACCCGAGGGGCGGCAGTGCTCTGGGTATGGTGCTGCTGAAGGGACTCGAACCCCCGACCCCATCATTACGAATGACGTGCTCTACCATCTGAGCTACAGCAGCATTTGCCTGGATCACCAAGCGGCGCAAGTTTGGCGCCTGTCCCGGATGCGTCTCCGAGTGGGCCGCTAATTACCGGAGCTTGGCGCCGGATGCAAGACCCTTGAATACGCTTCCCGAAAGAAGATTCACAACTCCCCCCGGGACAGCTCAAAATTATGCGCAGTCGCCTGGATCCGGCAGATCCTGGCGGCTGCGTCAGATCAATTGAAGAATCGTGGACGCTGAGACTTTTTGACTTCTTCCTCGTCCTCGTTTTCAGGCCCCGGATCATCCGGCATGCGCCTCAAAGGGAACTCGATAGGCCGGTTCAGGTCATCCTTGTCTTCAGTTTCACCGACAGCCTCAGCCTTTTTATCCGAATCGCTCTCAACCCCGCTTCCAGCATCAGGCGTCGTTTTGGCATCGGATTTATCCGGTTCAGCAGCTGAGCTATCCTTTGCAGCATCCGCTTCCGGTTCAGACTTTTGGTCCTGATCAGCAGTTGATTTTGTGGCGGCATCTTTGGCGGATGTTTCCTGTTTAGCAACCTCCACAACACCTGTGTCGTCCGGCAGGTCCTTCAGAGCCGGACTGTATCTGACATCATCCGTTGTCCCTTCGTATCCCTGCTTGACATCCGAAGACTGGGCCGCAGAAGCTGGTGCGTCTTTCGAAGCGGTCTCTGCCGCCAGCTCACTTTCGCTTGCCTGTGCAACAGGTTCAGCCTTCAGGTCGACGGTTCTTGTCTCTTCTTCGGCAGCAACCGTCTCCGGTTCAGCACTCGCGACCGGAGCCGCGGCAGTCAGAGCGGGTGCTTCAAACAGGCTGTCTTCAAGCAACTCTCCGTCTTCCTCGGGTTGCCCGACCGGTGCAGCCCATTGAAACGCGTCCAGTTTGCCGGTCACAGGCGAAACAGGCTGCCATTCCGCCGAAACAATCCCGTCGGTAATCCAGACCTTGTCCTGAGGCGCCCGGATTGCACGCGCAAGCCAATCCCGCATGCGCCCCTTGTCACCGTTCTCAGCCTCCTCAAGTTCCGCCATAAGCAGATAGGCGTTGCGTGTCGGCTCTGATTGCAGAACCTTCTTGAGCTGGGTTCGCGCCTCATCAAACTCGCGCGCTTCGATGGCCGCACGGGCGATTGCCATTGCACCTTCCGGCGTATTGGCCCGCTGAGCCGATAGTGATTTCACACGCTTCAGTCGATCCACCGCGGAATCTCCGGTCCGCACATGTGCGTAGGTTTCCGCAAGATCGGGATGTGGTGACAGTCTCCAGGTTGCCTCCAGAACTTTCGAGGCTTTGCGGATGTCGCCGCGGCGCGTTGCCAGACGGGACGTCACAACAGCCGCAGGCACCAGATCAAGCGCAAGTCCATGGGCTTCCTTCGCAAGCGAATAAGCTCTTTCCGGCTCACCATCCTCCAGCTTCAAAGCCAGTGCCGTCAGGATAACCGCGCGCTGACGGCGATAGGCTTTCTTGTCCATCATTTTGGCAGCGTAGTTCCGCTCAAGGGTCTTGAGAGACTCGTCCCAATGATGAGCAACCGCCTGATAACCCAGAACCGCTTTGCCGGCCCATTCAAGGCTGGGCGAGGTCTTGGCAGCTTCTTCAGCATAATGCCGGGCCGCCACAGGTTCCTTGTGACGCTCGGCTTCAACGAACAGACCATGCAGACCCAGCGCTTTGGTTTCGGGGTTCTCCAGCATGTCTTCGAATCGCTGCCGGGCTTCATCATCCTTGCCTGCCAACTGGGCTGTCTGGGCCAGAAGAAGCTTGGCGGCCGGCTCATCGGCGAGCAGCCGATCGGCGTCCAGACCGTGGCGGCGGGCCTGTTTTGCATTGCCCGTTCCAAGCGCGATCAGACCGTTGGACAATGCCGCATAGCCCTTGTCCTTGCGCCGTCGCTGGAAAAACCGGGAGGCAATGTGGGGAGATTTCAGGATCACCCGAATTACCCAGACGGCCAGCAGAAATGCTGCGAGCACGACACCGGCCACCAGTGCGACAACAACAGGTGGTTGCTCCCAGACGTAACCGTCCCAGCTGATCGAGATCGTGCCGGGCAGGTCTGACATCCAGGCAAATCCCGTCGCGACCGCAAACAGCAGAACGAAATAAATAAGGACGCGGATCATCAAGTACGCTCCCGAAAACCGCCGGCATTTCCCGGCTGAAAATTATTGAGTCCGGTCAGCCGGGTCACCGGCTGCCGATTAACTGTCTTTGGCGGCAAGCGCATTCAACACTTCCTGAGACGCTTTATCAGTCAGCGCATCAACAGCAACGCGGGCTTTCGCACGTGCTGCCCAGTCAGCACCCGCAGCCTGAGCTGCTTCCGGCAGCTTGTCATAGGCTGTCAGTGCAGAGTTCAGGTTGCCGTTCGAGACTGCATTTTCCATTTGCCGCAATGCCGCTTCCGGACCGGTGCCATCGGCATCACCGGGTCCGCGAACCGAAACGATAGATCTTGCACTTGCCAGCAGGCTGTCCAGCACATCACCGGAATGATCAGGTTCGGAGAAGGTCTGGAACATCTGACGCGCGACCGACGGGAACTGTGCAATCAGAACCGAAACAGGCTCAACACCGTCCTTGGCATTGGCTTCAAGTGCCTTCAGGTCGATATCCGACGGCAGCCCCGCCTTGACGGCGGCCAGTTCCGTTTCATAAGGCCGTCCGGAATCGACAGCTGACTTTAGCGCCGACACGGATAGAGCCCGTGCCGCGGTTTCACGCGCCGTTGCGTCACCCATCGTTGATTCAACCTGCGAAAGCCGCTTTGAAATTGCACTCAATTCCGCTCTGATATCTTCCAAAGCAGAGGAATTCGCATCACCGACCGATTTGATATCCGCCGACAGGCTGGAAAGTGTCTCAGTTGCCCTTGCCTGACTGTCGGCAAGTGTCTTCAGCGATACATCCGACGTTGAAACCGCCGTTTGAGCCGCCTTGGCGGTTGCCTCGGTGTTTTGCAGGCGGCTTTGAACTTCGGCGAGCGAAGTCTTCAAGCTGCCCAGTTCCGTTTCAAGACCCGAGAGCGATCCGGACAGTTTGCCG
>NZ_JAILWL010000220.1 GCF_025698965.1 Roseibium sp. | reverse complement strand
AATCGTCTTTCAAGAATGTACTCAGGCAATGACACTACGTTACTCCCACTTATCTGTGTTTTTCAGATCCTCAAGAAGAGCGTCGAGCTGGTCGAAACTCGATGCCCAGAATTGTTTGAATTCCTCTAGCCAGGCGATTGCGTCCTTCATCGGCTTGGCATTGAGCCGCGCCGGGCGGCGCTGCCTGTCTGCACCACGGGTGATCAACCCCGCCCGCTCGAGAACTTTCAAATGCTTGGAAACCGCCGGCTGGCTCATTTCAAATGGAGCGGCAATTTCATTCACCGATGCCTCACCAGCCGCCAATTTCGTCAAAATCGCCCTACGTGTCGGGTCCGCCAAGGCTGCGAACACGGCGTCCAGATTAGCAGACGCGGCTTCATAACCAACTTGTTCCATAACTAAGTAGTTATATTTAAAATAGCTAAATGTCAAACAGTTAGAGTTGCCAATATTTATAACTTGTTATATATATTGTTATGGAATGAGGTGATTATGGTTGAAGATGTCGTCCGCACCCTGGGTTATGCCACTCTTGGCAGCCGGTTGAAGCGTATCGGGGAAAAGCTGCAATCTCAGACACAGGAACTTGCTTCGCGGATGGGAGCAACAGACCTGCCAGCCTCACATCATCCGGTTCTGGCAAGCCTCGACCGTCACGGTCCCCTGAGCATCGGAGAACTCGCCAAAGCCCTCGGTCAGAGCCAACCGGGAGTGACGCGCATGGCCAACAAGATGAAAACTGATGGCTTGGTTGAGACATTGTCCGATGGCCGGGACAAGCGAGTTAATCAGATCGCCCTGACCGAAAAGGGACGCACCTATGTCGACCTGCTGAAACAGACATTGTGGCCCGCGACCGCTTTCCTGGTGCAAGGCGCCTGTGAAGAGTTATCCGGCCCGCTGCTTACGCAGCTTGCGCAATTGGAAGATGCTCTTGCCGACCAACCTTTGAGCAAGCGCCTCCCGAATACGCCCGTTCCCGACTGGGATCAATTGGTCCCGTCAAAGAACGACAAGAAACGATCAAACGGATGAAGCGATAATGTCACAGTTTTTCAACCGCATTGTCTGGTCGGCACTGACCACGCGGCAGGATCGATTTTCGTTGGGCACCCGACTGGCGAAACGCTTTGATCCCGCCGTTTCCCCTTTCGCCGTCTCTATGGATAATTCTCCCAGTGCGCTTGATGCGCTGGCCGATCTGATCGCACCGGAGAACGATTACGCTCTGCTGCTTCAGGCGGAAAACATTTTGCTTCCCGACAAACTGGTCGCCGAGATCTCGACAAAAGGGGTTTTGATGACCGAGGAAAAACCCAGTCCCAAAGGGTCTGGAGACGTGACGATTGAAATACTTACCGACAACGACATTCCAGACATGGTCGCACTTGCGAACTTGACCAAACCCGGCCCTTTCCAACATCGAACGCCAGAGCTCGGTACATTTTGGGGTGTAAAGCTGGATGGGCGACTGGCCGCAATGGCCGGGACGCGCCTCGATTTACCCGGTTACACCGAAGTAAGTGGCATATGCACCCATCCGGATTTTCAGGGCCGCGGCCTTGCAACCGCGCTCTCTCTTCACGTGGCGACCACCATCCGCGAGAAAGGTGACACACCTTTCCTGCATGCCTATGCCGACAATCACGGCGCAATCGCTCTTTATCGCAAACTCGGGTTCGAGATCTGGAGCGAAGTCAATGTCGCCAAGGTTCGAAGGTGCAGTTGAACGATTAAAGAAAACGCCCGGTCCAGATTGTACCATTCGAACCGTTTGCCGGATCCGTGCGCACCGACCTGAAGCCGCGTGCGGACCAGAACTTCAGTCCCGATTGATTGGACGCGCCGACCCCTGCATGAACCGCCGGTACATTTTCCGCTCTTGCGGTTTCCATCCAGGCTTCCAGCAACCGAGTACCGACGCCTTTGCCTCGGGCCCTCGGCAGCAGATTCATATGAATATGTGCGGGGTAATCGCCAACAATGTCGTTCGGCACGGGTTGCGGATGGTGGATCATCCGGGCCCGGAGCTCGTCAGGTGACCAGGTGTTCCGGTCACCGGTCGGGTTCGGATACGCCGGCCTGAGCCTGGGCCACCAGTCTGTTTCAAGAAGGCGCTCGAACGTTCGCGTGTCAGGCGCCCCAACCGCATATCCCAGAACGCCTTCCTGATCTTCGGCAACGTAGCTTATACAGCCGTTGAGAACGACATAGGGAGCGGCATAGATGTGACCGATCAATTTCGGGTCCGCATATAGCGCCGTTGCGTCTTTCCCGCTCGCGCCGGTCATGAGGCATATGGCATATAAATCGTCCATGTCCCCAAAGGCCGCCCGCCTGATCAAGACCCGCTCACTCGTCATAGTCCATACCATCGCAATCAATTCTGCCTAGTGCGTTCTACCCGACGCTTGAAATACGGGCCAACTCTTTGTGACTACAATGCAAAATTGCAACACTTCCAAACGCTTGAACTGACTTTTATCTACGCGACTTGTCCGACTCAGGATTGCAACCTATCAACGCAGCACCAGCAAAGACAACAAGGGGGCTGCGATGCGACTTATTATTAGTTGTTTGACTTTATTACTGATTTCCACATTTGCGCAGGCTGATACCGTTCGCGAGACCGTGCCGGCCAACAAAGCATCCGTCGTCGGCTCACAAGCCACGATCCTTCCAGGTTGCCTGAGTGGAGCCGCTCCCGACATGAAAGTGACGATGGCTCCGAAACATGGCACCGTCAGTTTCAAGAGGACAAGTGGAACGTTGAACGAAGAGGCCGGTCGTTGCGCCGGTAAAACCGTCAAGGGAACGCTGGTAATCTACAAACCCAACAGAGGGTATCGGGGCGAGGACGTTTTCAAGATCGGCTTCACCATGGACATGTATGTTTCGGGTTCTGCAAAGATCCGCAATGTGGTCGACAAATACGTCATCAAAGTAAAGTAACACTCAGACACTGTGGCGTCCGGGCATGCGGGCGCCGCGGAGAACTTCACCTGTCCTTCCAGCCATACCACCAATAGGCGCCCTGCAGGTAAAGCCGCCTGAAGGCCGGAAAGGGAAATTTTCTGAAGGGCTCCTGCAGAGCGACAGGCATATCCTGGCGTTTGACGCCACCGGTGATCAGGCCGGCGACCTTTTCACCGGAGATCGAAGCCATGGCAATACCGCTGCCGTGCCACCCCATCGCAGCGTAGACACCACGCATACCAGGCACCTCGCCGACAAAGGGTGTCATTGTCCGGGCAAGGCACACATGTCCGTGCCAGTCATAGTCGGTTTCGACATCCGCCCAGGCGGGGAACATGGATTGAAAATCGGCATGAGCCCGTTTTTGCATCGCGATCAGGGCCGCCGCGTTTTCAAATATTCCTCCCCGAGTGCCAAACAAAAAGCGACGATCGGGCAGAAGCCGGAAATAGTGCAGCAAAATACGTGTATCTGCCGCCATCGTATCGGACGTCCAGCCTTGCGCCGCCAATTCATCATCGGTCAGCGGGCGGGTTACCTGGATAGACGACATGACCGGCAAAGTTCGCCCGTGCAGCCATTTCGGAGCATCCTCCCGAGCGTAACCGTTCCCGGCAAGCACCACTTTCCTGGCGCGGACAAAACCATGTTCGGTTTCAAGGCACCAGCGATCCCCCTCCTGGTGCAAGGCGGTCACCGGCGACTTGCCGAATATCTTTCCGTCCGCGGCCCTCACTTCTGCGGCCAGAGCCTGGACATATTTCATCGGGTTCAGGGCAAACCCGTAAGGCATATGCAAGCCACCATGAAACCCCGGGCCGCCATAACCTTCTGCTTTCAGGTCACTCCTGGTAAGCAATCTGGCTTTGATGCCGAAATTCTGTTTCAGAAACTCCGCGTCCGATCTCAAGCTTGCAACGTCTTTCGGACGATGGGCGAGATAGATCTCTCCCTGGGAATGACGGTCGGCATCGACATCCCAGCTTTCCAATCGCTGAGCGACCAGATTAACGCCGGCCAGCTGATAGGCGACAAATTTCCGAGCTTCCTCCAGGCCGAATTTCCGGATCAATTGGCGCTCGTCGAGCTTGGTGCCACCGAGGCAGCAAAAACCTCCATTGCGTCCTGAAGCACCATATCCGACATGCTCCGCTTCCACGACACAGACCGAGACACCCGACTGAGCCAGCTTCAGTGCTGCGCTCAACCCTGCAAATCCCGCGCCGATGATGGCAACGTCAAACGATGCATTGCCGATCAGCTGTCTGTCCTGACGCGGCAGTGGAATGTCGGCTTCCCAATAGCTGCCGATGGTTTTTCGGGCGTCTGTACGAAGTTGCAACATTTTATATTCCGAGCTTGTCGCGCAAGGAGAACCAGGTCATCGCCAATACAAGCAATGGGAAACGAAGCTTGTCTCCACCTGGAAACGCCGGAATATTCAGCTTTTCGAACGCGTCAAAACGGCCTTCTGTGCCAGAAATCGCTTCCGCGAGGATCTGTCCGCCCAGTGTTGCCATTGCGACGCCATGACCGGAATAGCCGCTGGCTGTCAGCATGTTTGGTGCAAGCCGGGCAAAATACGGCATGCGCTTTGGTGTGATTGCAAGTGTCCCTCCCCAGCCATAGTCGATCTCGACATCGACCAGCTGCGGAAAGATCTCCAGCATTGGCTCTCGTACGAAGGACTTGATTTCTTCGGGAAAACGATAGCCATAATTTTCGCCACCGCCGAAGAGCAATCGCCGGTCGGACGAGAGACGGAAATAGTTGATCACAAATTTGCTGTCGGCAACCGCAACATTGTCCCGAATGATCTTGCGAGCCTCGTCTTCGGAAAAAGGCTCCGTTGCCACGATAAAATTGTTGATCGGCATGACATGAGCAGCTGTCTCCCGATCAAGACGGCCGAGATAACCATTGCACGCAAGAACCAGATGCCCAGCCTGAACTTCACCCGCCTCGCATTTTACCGTGACACGCCCCCTGCCCTTGCCTTCAATCCCGATCACTTTCGTCGTCTCGAATATCTGCGCACCGGCGTCTTCTGCAGCCTTGCCGAGGCCAAGGGCGAAGTTCAGCGGGTGGAGATGCCCGGCGCCCGTATCCAGCGAGCCACCGAAATACCGCGGACTGCCAACAAGTTCGCCGATTTCGTCGCCACCTACAAAACGGATGTCTTCGTAACCATAAACAAGCTGGAGATGCTCGACATAGTCCCGGCTTTCTTCAACGAACCCTTTGCGATGGTCAGCATGCAGGATGCCGGGCGTGTAATCGCAATCGATCCCGTGACGGCTAATCAGGTCCCTGACCAGCGCCTTGGAATCTTCAGCTAGATCCCAGAGAAGCCTGGCGTGTGATTTGCCGTGGCGCTCTTCCAGAACCGTCTGCTCAACACGTTGTCCGGAGCCGACCTGGCCTCCGTTTCGTCCTGACGCTCCCCAGCCTATCCTGTTAGCCTCAAGCAGAATGACTGTCAGCCCACGTTCTGCCAGATGAAGCGCTGCCGACAGGCCCGTGTACCCGCCACCGACGACACAAACATCACAGCTTTTGTGTTCCTCGAGTTTTGGATGAGAGGTCTGCCGGTTCGCAGTTGCTGCATAATAAGAAGGCGCATGCTGGCCAGGCGTGTCATTCGCCGTCAGAAGGTCAAGCGCTGTCAGCATATCGGAGTGCCAATCCCTATCGATATCTTTTTCGTTCCCGCCCGGATCGAGGCGTCACCTTCCCTTGAATAACCGTTGGTTTCAAGGTGAAATCTGCTAAAGCCGGCCAAATTTTGCTTGATTTTGCAGGCTCTTGAGGCTCCCCTAGCGGCAATTGTCCGCGGTGGGCGGCGACCAGATGACCTATAAGAAAGGCAAAACTGTGTTTGGACCGGTTGAACACCCTTGGCTTGACCCGCTTTGGCGCAGGATCCTGCTCGTGGCTTTTTGCGCGGGCTGGACCGGTGTAGAGTTTGTTTACGGTAATTCAACCTGGGTCTTTATCGCCGGCGCAATTGCCCTTTATGCAGCCTGGGCCTATCTGGTCACCTATAAGGGCCCAGACACACCAGACCGGAAGACACGCCCGCGAATGGATGAAGATGAGGGGTAGAAACCTCCATGCGGCAGGACAAGAACAGATTGGCAAGACATCTGTGGTTTGCAAATCTGCGCGACATGGTAATCGTTTTTTCCCTGCTGACGATATTTGATGCCGTCGGCAAGCCGGCAACCGCTTCAGACACCGTTTCGCAACCACACCGGGCTTCCGTGCAGGATGTCCTGAACAAGCGCTGTGTTGTTTGCCACGGGTGTTACGATGCCCCCTGTCAGCTGAAACTCTCTTCACCAGATGGTTGGCTGCGCGGTGCAACCAAAGCGAAGGTCTACGATAGCTCCCGCTTGACTGATGCGCCGATGACCCGTCTGGGCATCGATGCCAAAACGGTTCCCCAGTGGCGGCAAAAAGGCTTTTTCTCCGTAACCGAAAGCAACGGTGCACCATCGGTTCTCCAACAGCTACTCGAAGCCGGTCGCAAGCAAGACTTCAAGCTGGGTGCCGCACTGCCGGACAGTGTGGATATTCGAACGATGCGGGAGAACAGCTGCCCGGCTCCCGGCGAGATGAACAGCTATTTCTCCAACCATCCGTATGGTGGCATGCCGTTCGCAACCGCCCCGCTGCCTGAAGAAGATTACCGACGTCTGCTTGCCTGGGCATCGGATGGCGCACCTGGCGACGAAACCGGCTCCCCCTTGCCGGAGAAAGTCAGTGCCGGGATCCAGGAGATCGAGACATTCTTCAATCAGGACGGTCTCAAAGCAAAGCTCACTGCGCGTTACATCTACGAGCATCTGTTTCTGGCGCATCTCCATCTGGAAGGAGACGACCCGAACCGGTTCTTCCGCATCATTCGCTCCAGAACCGCCCCTGGAGAACCACCGGACGAGATCGCGTCAAGGCGCCCGTTCGACGATCCGGGCGGCGCCTTCCACTACAGGCTCATTCCGGTCGATGGAACCATTTTGTTCAAGGAACATATGGTCTACGAAATCGGCCCGAACCGGCTGAAACGGTATCAGGATCTGTTCCTGAAACCGGACTGGACGCTGACCGACTTGCCCGCCTACACAAATACCGCAGGTGGAAATCCGCTTTCGACATATGAAACAATTCCGGCGCGCAGCCGTTATCAGTTTCTGCTCGATGATGCCCTTTATTTCGTTCGCTCGTTCATTCGCGGTCCGGTTTGCTACGGCCAGGTTGCGGTGAACGTTATTCAGGACCGATTCTGGGTATCGTTTTTGGAACCAGATTCCGATCTGTCCGTCACCGACCCGACGTTCCTGAAAGATGCAATCCCGATCCTGGAGTTGCCCGTCGCGCAATCTGATGGACCGATTACCGAGCGGCTCAAGAGCTTTCTGCTGGCCGGCCCGGTCAAGTACCAGGCCTTTCGGCGAGATCGCTATGCGAAGCGAATTGCGCAAAGAGGCGGCCTTGGATACCAGGATATCTGGGACGGCGACGGCACCAGTGTTGATGCGCGCCTGACCATCTATCGAAACTTTTCTTCAGCCTCCGTGGTCACCGGATTTGAAGGCTCCGTACCCGAAACGGCCTGGGTGATCGACTTCCCGCTCTTCGAACGGATCTACTACGATCTTGTTGCCGGGTTCGATGTCTTCGGCAATGTCGAACACCAGTTGACGACACGCATTTACATGGACAGCCTGCGCCGCGAGGGGGAACGGATGTTCCTGTCTTTCCTTCCGCCGCAACGCCGGATTCCATTGCACGACGAATGGTACCAGGGGACGTTCGTCAATCTTGTCGATCTGTGGAAGGAAAGTTCGATCGACACGACGTCGCCGACAGGTGTTCAATTCAGGACAGACCATCCTAAATCCGAATTTCTGACCGAACTCCTGATCATCGAACCCGAACTCTGGCCAATCAGCGATCCGATCAATCGCTGCCAGGGCGACACCTGTGCCGCACCGGCCACCATTGCCGGTCAACTTCGGCCACTCACGGTCGAACCGGCCCCCTTTGCCAAGTATCTTCCAGATATTTCAGTGCTGTTCGTCGAGGCCGGGAATGCGGAAGAAGTCTTTACGCTGGCGCATGACAAGGCCCATAGCAATGTTGCTTTCATATTCAATGAGGACTTGCGCCGCGAACCGGAGGACGACAGCCTAACGATTGTTCCGGGTCAATTCAGCAGTTACCCGAATTTCGTGTTCAAGGTGAAGGCGGAAGATATCTCTGATTTTGTCGAGGCCGTTCGCGGGATCAACAGCCAGGACGATTATGTGAATGTGATCGACACTTATGGCATTCGCCGGACGCACCCGGAATTCTGGCAAACCTATGACAAGATCCAGGCGCACTTGAATGCACAGGACGCGGTTCAAGCAGGACTTCTGGATCTGAACCGCTATGACGACCCCAAACCTTCCGATCCGATCGAACGGATTTTCGAATTCACCTTTTCCATCTTTGAGTGACCTGCGCGCTACGTTTTTCGCATTTCCCGGATCATCCAGTCGCAGAACATCTGTGCATCCGGACCAAGTCCCTGTCGCGGTGCGGACGTTACCAGGTAGTAGCTGTGACGGCTTTTGATTTTCCTGTCCGAAGACCGGATCAGCCGGCCACTTTCAAGGTAAGGCCGTGCCAGGGTTTCCAATACCAGCGCATGACCATGGCCGAGAGCCGCCAGTTCGAGCGCCGACAAGGTCTGATCGACCTGCAATCCCGTGCGCTTGGGCACCGCATGTCCAAAGGACCGGAAAAAACTCTCCCAGGTGTCGATGACCCCCATAATGTCCAGGCGGGGTGCCTGTGCAAGCGCAACAAGATCGCGCTGTCCCGGGGCAAGCGACAGGTTCGGATGACATACCGGAACAATCGGATCGTTGAGCAAGAACTCAACAGCGCCGTCGGTCCAGGCGCCATCACCGAAACGAACATCAATGTCGAACAATTCCGGGTTGAGGGTTTCAGCCCAGGAAGCTGAAATCATTTGCAGGTCAATGCCGGGATGCGCTTCCTGAAACAAGCGGATTCGCGGAATCATCCAGAGCTGACCGAAACTGTTGAGACATCTGAACCTGACCGGCTGGCGCTCCCGTTCGCCAAATACTGAAACAGTCGCAATGGAGAGATCCGAAAAGGCCTTTTCGACGGTCGGCAAATAGGTCTGCCCCAATCGTGTGAGCACGAGTTCCCTATGAACCCTGTCGAACAGGGGATATCCCAAATGGTGTTCCAGCTGGCGGACCTGATAGCTGACCGCAGCCGGCGTGACCAAAAGCTCCTCGGCTGCCCGGGTGAAATTTCCCAGACGGGCTGAAGCCTCGAAGGATCTCAGCCAGACCAATGGCGGAAGATTGTAAGACATCACAGATACCAACTTCGTCGAATGATCAGCGTTCGAACTCAGGCGCCACACCAAAGACTTATGCAAAGACAATACATTCCTACAAATTTTTTCGATGCTAGACCAAATTTTTTTTCGTTTCAGATTTTCAAGATTCTCCCGGAAACTGACTGTCAGAGGCGTCGACCGGAATCGTAACAGATGGACACATTCGACTACATCATCGTTGGAGCAGGCTCTGCCGGTTGCATTCTGGCGGAACGTCTCAGTGCAGATCCAGACACCAATGTGTTGCTTCTGGAAGCCGGTGGTTCGGACGCCTCGCCCTGGGTGTCCATGCCACTTGGTTACGGAAAGCTCAACTCCGATCCGAAGCGGACCTGGCAATTCCAGACAGAACCGGACCATGGCCTGGATGGACGTCGGGGAAACTGGCCACGCGGCCGGCTCGTTGGCGGGTCCGGCTCGATCAACGCCATGGTCTATTGCCGGGGTCTGCCGGTGGATTTCGAAGACTGGGAAGCCTCGGGGGCCGAAGGCTGGGGCTGGCAGAACGTCAAATCCACATACGAGCGCCTGGAAACCAAAGTCACCCCGTCGGGAGACACGAAAGGCCGCGGTGCCATTCATGTCCAGAATGTCACCGATCAGGTTCACAAGGTGAACCGCCACTTTTATGCGGCGATCAAAGAGGTCGGGCTCCCCTGGACAGACGATTTCAATGGCGATGCTCCGGAAGGAGGGGGCGTTTATGGCATCAACACGAAAAACGGCCGTCGCTGTTCGTCGGCCAAGGCTTTCCTGCATCCGGCCCTTAAGCGGCGCAATCTGGTTCTGCGGCCGAATGCACACGTGAAGCGCATTTTGTTCGACGGCCCTCGGGCGACCGGAATTGAGTTGAACGGAGGGCAGAGATTTCTGGCGGGAGAGGAAGTGATCCTGGCTGCCGGCGCTATAGGATCACCACAGCTTTTGCAGGTCTCGGGTGTCGGCCCCGGAAATCTGCTGCAGGGCCTCGGCATCCCGATTGTCCACGCCAACGAAAATGTAGGCGCCAATCTGCAGGATCATCTGGCTGCAAATTTCACCTTCAAAGCCAACGAACCAACGCTCAATGCGAACCTGAGACCTTTTGCGGGCCAGGCATTGGCGGCGTTTCAATATGCGCTCACTCG
>NZ_JAILWL010000022.1 GCF_025698965.1 Roseibium sp. | reverse complement strand
CCCGTGGGAAGTGGAACCTTGGAGCCACTTGATCCGAATGCGGTTCCGGGGGCCGGTACGGCAACCGACGTGGCGAGCACACCGACGGATCTGGCAAGCAATCCGGTATCAGCGCCGTCAAACGCCCAGACTGTCGGTCGCTCGGACCTGCTGGGAGGCTGGAAACTGTCTTCGGCCGGAGACAATTGCATGGCGTTCATGACACTGACCACATGGTCGGGTGGATATCGCGCCAATACCAGAGGTTGTACGACGCCTGTTCTGTCGGGAATTTCCGCGTGGGACCTGAACGGCAATCAGGTGGTTTTGAAGGACGGATCCGGTGTGATTGTTGCCCAGCTTTATTCCAGCACTCCGGGGCAATTTAACGGGCAGACTTCAGGCGGAACCCCAATCTCACTATTTCGTTAACAACCCTCCGTAAAAATGCTGGACATTGCGCGTTAAACGTGTATATTTGCAAGCCAACCGGAAAGGCTGTGCAAATGTCGAAATATGAACCGCTCCGCGAACATTTGGCTCGTCTTGAAGACGTTGTCTGGGCTGCCAAACTGGACGAAGTCGAACACATCATAGGTTCTTCGCTACCCAAAAGCGCACGGGAACATCGCACGTGGTGGGCGAATTCGGGAGGAAGCCTGGTCCATCAGAATGCCTGGCTGGATGCGGGCTGGCGTGTGGAGCGCACGGATCTGATGCGCGATGTAATTGTGTTTCGCCGCTTGCGCATTGGCGGTACGGCCATTGCGGCAAACTCATCCCGGATGGACCGTCCGACAAAGAACCCTCAACGAGCTGCTGAAAAACGCCTTGCCAAGGAAATGGCGGCGCTCCGCCAGCCCGCAACCGTTACGCTGAGGTCCGAATGGACGACCCTTGGAGACGTGCAATCGACACCCTGCTCAAAAGCAACGATCCCGCAGCAGGGAGGAGTCGTACGCTTCGCAACGCTGAACGGTGACGAAGTCAGCACGGTTATCGTGGCAACTCTTTCCATTCATCAGGTCTATCGCAGCCTGCGCATGGAAATGAAGGGTCTGGAAAACGATACCGACAGTCCTGTAGGGGGCGAATTGTTCGAAAAGGCGGAGTTCGACCCCAAAGCTCCCATCGAATGTGATGTCGTCAAATCCGGAAATGCCTGGCTGCTGACCGATGGCCGCGGCCGCAAGGCCAATCTCGATGAGCAGGCCGAGTGCTATCTTGTGGCGCAGCTTCTGTATCTTCAGGAACTGCAAACCGGCCGCAGTTCAACGCTTCTGCTGCGCTAGCCCGCAGCTCAAAAGCTCCTCCCGCACGGTGAGCGTTTCACTGTGCCCGCCGCCCGCATCCGGATACCCGGCTGCGGGCGTTTTGGTTTCTGGAGGTTTGCGTGTTTCAAGGATTCGCTGACAAGTAGTCTTTCTGCAACTTTATAGTGCGAATTGTGCGTTGAGATGCGTTGGCGGTTGTTCCCGGTTTCTGACACTGGCCAAAGGGCCAAATTGCCAGGGGGCGTGAGTTCCTTAAGATTCAATCGGTTGAATGCTGGTTCCGTGAAGATGGGTAACAGTTTCGAAACATATCATGACTTGCATCTGCGGCGTTTTGACCGTATTTCGCCGTGCAAATAAAACACCTTGGGGCCCCATGAGTCCTCATGGAGGGGAGCAGCACCCTTGAAGATGGAACTGCCGGTCAACAGAGCCTTGAATGCGCGCTATGATGCTTTGATAGCATCTGGCCAGATCGAGGAAGACCCTGTCCAACGGGAGGCCGTGCGTCAGCTCGATCTTCTCAACACCCGCCTGGCCGAAACCCGGCTAGCCTCCAAGAAAAGTTCGCTTGGGTGGCTGTTTGCCAACAAGAAGAACCAGCTATGGGCCTCGGTGCAGGGGCTTTACATGTGGGGTGGCGTCGGACGCGGAAAAACCATGCTGATGGACCTTTTTTATGAGGTCACGGTAATCCGCAGGAAGCGGCGGGTGCATTTTCACGAATTCATGACGGATGTGCATGAGCGCATTCACGAACATCGTCAGGCACACAAGCGCGGCGAGGTGAAGGGTGATGATCCGATTCCGCCGGTGGCAACCCAGCTTGCCGAAGAAACGCGGCTTCTGCTGTTCGACGAGTTTTCGGTTACCGATATTGCCGATGCGATGATCCTGGGGCGGCTTTTCACCCAACTTTTTGAGCGGGGTGTCATCGTGGTGGCAACCTCGAATGTGGAGCCGACAAATCTCTACAAGGATGGTCTAAATCGACAGCTGTTCCTGCCTTTCATCAAGATGTTGACGTCCAAGGTCGAGGTCCTTCATCTGGACTCGCCCAAGGACTACCGCCTCGAGAAACTCGCCGGAGCCCCGGTTTACGTCACGCCGCTCGATGAAGATGCCGACGCGCAAATGGACCGGATCTGGGCTAAACTGACCCATGGTATGAAGCCGCATGCTGAAGAGCTGGAAAACAAGGGCCGGAAGATACCAGTACCTTGCGTTGCGGCCGGAGCCGCGCGATTTACCTTCGACGATCTGTGCAGCCAGCCGCTCGGTGCGAGCGATTATCTGCGGATTGCCAACGCTTACAGTACGGTGTTTCTGGATCATGTTCCTGTCATGTCGAAAGCTCGGCGGAACGAGGCCAAAAGGTTCATTACGCTGATCGACACGCTCTACGATCATGGCATCAAACTGATTGTTTCCGCCGAAGCCGAACCGCAATCGCTCTATGTTGCCGAAGGGGGAACAGAGGCATTCGAGTTCGACCGGACGACCTCCCGTCTGATTGAAATGCGGTCCGAAGCCTATCTGGCGGGTGAACGGCGCGAGGTACACGCATAGGTCTGCATTCCCTATAGGTGAATTATGCAGGCGGGAAGATTTGAGAAATTTTGCTTCCGTTTGCGCAATATTCTTTTGGCGAGGTTGCGCAGGCGAAGCAAAGAGAGTAGTGCCATCTCCAGTCATCGGCGGATGGCATATGGTTCCATCTTACGTAAAGGGAAACTTTCGATATGGCGCGGAACAAAATTGCCTTGATCGGCTCTGGTCAGATCGGCGGCACACTCGCTCATCTGGCAGGTTTGAAGGAACTGGGGGATATCGTTCTTTTCGATATCGCGGAAGGAATTCCGCAAGGCAAGGCGCTCGACCTCGCTGAATCTTCTCCGGTAGACGGCTTTGACGCCAACCTGTCTGGTGCCAACAGCTACGAAGCAATCGAAGGGTCGGACGTTGTCATCGTCACGGCCGGTGTTCCCCGTAAGCCGGGCATGAGCCGCGACGACCTTCTGGAAATCAACCTGAAGGTCATGGAGCAGGTTGGTGCCGGGATCGCCAAATACGCTCCGAACGCGTTTGTCATCTGCATCACCAACCCGCTCGACGCCATGGTCTGGGCACTGCAGAAGTTCTCCGGTCTGCCGAAGAACAAGGTTGTCGGCATGGCCGGTGTCCTCGACAGCTCCCGCTTCCGTTATTTCCTGGCAGAGGAATTCAACGTTTCGGTTGAAGACGTCACTGCATTCGTCCTGGGTGGCCACGGCGACACGATGGTTCCGCTGACCCGTTATTCCACAGTCGCCGGCATTCCGCTGACCGACCTGGTCAAGATGGGCTGGTGTACAGCCGAACGCCTGGAAGAAATCGTTCAGCGTACCCGTGACGGCGGCGCCGAGATTGTCGGGCTGCTGAAAACCGGTTCTGCCTTCTACGCTCCGGCAGCATCCGCAATCTCGATGGCGGAAAGCTATCTGAGAGACAAGAAGCGTGTTCTGCCGTGTGCAGCTGCGCTCGACGGTCAGTATGGCCTGAAAGACACCTATGTGGGTGTTCCGGTCGTGATCGGTTCCGAAGGCGTGGAGCGCGTCATCGAGATCGACCTGCAAGGCGACGAAAAAGCCAACTTCGAAAAGTCCGTCGCAGCTGTCGACGGTCTGGTCGACGCTTGTAAGAAGATCCAGCCGGCGCT
The DNA here is from genome assembly GCF_025698965.1 of Roseibium sp. Taxonomy (GTDB): domain Bacteria; phylum Pseudomonadota; class Alphaproteobacteria; order Rhizobiales; family Stappiaceae; genus Roseibium. The sequence goes on along the minus strand of NZ_JAILWL010000022.1, from coordinate 21,361 downwards.
TGGCTAAGCGCAAGCTTTCTGGAATCAAGTGCCGTTCCTTCAAATTGAAGGAACGGTTCTCCGACAACGGGGGAAACACATGAACATTCATGAATACCAGGCCAAGGCCGTGCTGAAGGAATTCGGTGCACCTGTGGCCGAGGGCGTCGCAATCTTTTCTGCCGATGAAGCAGAAGCAGCAGCAAAGAGCCTTCCGGGCCCGCTTTGGGTCGTCAAGTCCCAGATTCACGCCGGCGGCCGCGGCAAAGGCAAGTTCAAGGAATTGCCCGCAGACGCAAAAGGCGGTGTCCGCCTGGCGTTCTCGCTGGACGAAGTGACCGCACATGCCAAGGAAATGCTCGGCAACACGCTGGTCACCAAGCAGACCGGTGACGCAGGCAAGGTCGTCAACCGTCTCTACATCGAAGACGGCGCCGACATCGAGCGCGAACTCTATCTCTCCATTCTGGTTGATCGCACCGTCGGCCGACCGGCCTTTGTCGTTTCCACTGAAGGTGGCATGGACATTGAAGCGGTTGCCGAAGAGACACCGGAAAAGATCATCACTCTGCCGATCGATCCGGATACCGGCGTGACCGATGACGACGTTGCCAAGTTGTGCGACGCGCTCGAGCTCGATGGCGTTGCCCGCGAAGACGGCAAGACGCTTTTCCCGATCCTTCACAAGGCCTTTGTCGAAAAAGACATGGCGCTTCTGGAAGTGAACCCGCTGATCGTCATGAAAGATGGTCGTCTGCGCGTTCTTGATGCCAAGGTCTCCTTCGACGGCAATGCGCTGTTCCGCCATGACGACATCATGGCCCTGCGCGATGAGACCGAAGAAGACGCCAAGGAAATCGAAGCGTCCAAATACGATCTTGCCTACGTCGCGCTCGACGGCGACATCGGCTGCATGGTCAATGGCGCCGGCCTTGCCATGGCAACCATGGACATCATCAAGCTTTATGGTGCCGAACCGGCCAACTTCCTCGATGTTGGCGGTGGTGCTTCCAAGGAGAAGGTGACCGCGGCATTCAAGATCATCACGTCCGATCCGAACGTCAAAGGCATTCTGGTCAACATCTTCGGTGGCATCATGCGCTGTGACGTGATCGCGGAAGGTGTGATCGCGGCCGTTCAGGAAGTGGGCCTGCAGGTACCGCTCGTCGTTCGCCTCGAGGGCACCAATGTCGAGCTTGGCAAGAAGATCATCAACGAAAGCGGATTGAACGTGATTGCCGCTGACGATCTCGACGACGCCGCCCAGAAAATCGTGAAAGCCGTCAAGGGGGGCGCGTAAATGTCGATCCTCGTCAATAAAGACACGAAAATCATCGTTCAGGGCCTGACCGGCAAGACCGGTACGTTCCACACGGAACAGGCGCTTGAATATTACGGCACCAAGATGGTTGCCGGAGTGCATCCGAAAAAAGGCGGCGAGACCTGGGGCAGCGTTGAAGGCTCCGCTCAGCTGCCGATCTTTGCAAGTGTTGGCGATGCCAAGGAAGCAACCGGTGCCGACGCATCCGTGATCTACGTTCCGCCGGCGGGCGCGGGCGCTGCGATCATCGAGGCGATCGATGCGGAAATCCCGTTCATCGTCTGCATCACCGAAGGCATTCCGGTTGCCGACATGGTCAAGGTCAAGCGTCGGTTGGAGAAATCCAACTCCCGTCTTCTGGGTCCGAACTGCCCGGGCATCCTGACCCCTGAAGAATGCAAGATCGGCATCATGCCGGGCTCCATCTTCAAAAAGGGTTCCGTCGGTGTTGTCTCCCGTTCCGGCACACTGACCTACGAAGCCGTGTTCCAGACCTCCAATGCCGGTCTTGGCCAGACGACGGCAGTCGGTATCGGCGGCGACCCGGTCAAGGGCACGGAATTCATTGACGTGCTGGAAATGTTCCTGGCCGATGACGAGACCCAGTCCATCATCATGATTGGTGAAATCGGCGGGTCTGCTGAAGAGGAAGCCGCACAGTTCATCAAGGACGAAGCCAAGAAGGGCCGTTCGAAGCCGATGGCCGGTTTCATCGCGGGTCGCACGGCGCCTCCAGGCCGGACCATGGGTCACGCAGGTGCCGTGATTTCCGGCGGCAAAGGCGGCGCGGAAGACAAGATTGCAGCAATGGAAGATGCCGGCATCAAGGTTTCGCCTTCGCCTGCAAAACTTGGCGAAACACTTCTCGAAGTGTTGAAGGGCTAAAAACGCAAGAAAACTTTGCAGCGGGCGACGGAAACTGTTTACGTTTCCCGCTGCATAGTGAAAGGATAGGTTACGGCGCGTTTCGTGCTGTGACTATTTTTCGAGGGGCCGGTGCAATGACATCGGTCTTTGTAGGGAACCGGCCGCGGGTCATATTTTCGGCCCGCCAAAACAAAAAGGGCGGAGCAGACCTCCGCTAGATGCACATGGCACGGCAGGAAGCGAACAACGTATTCGCACTGACGTCGTTGCTTTACGGCGCCAACGCAGCCTATATCGAAGACCTCTACGCTCAGTACAAGACGGACCCGAACTCGGTTGACGCCGAGTGGCGGGACTTTTTTGCTGCCTTCCAGGACGAAAAAGAAGCCGTTTTGAAAGAAGCGCGCGGAGCACCCTGGAAGCGCAAGGACTGGCCGATCGAAGCCAACGGTGATCTGGTCAATGCCTTCGACGGCAATTGGGGACCCATCGAACAGAAGCTTGGCGACAAGCTGAAGAAAAAGGCCGAAACCAAGGGCGAACCGATTTCGGATGCCGAGGTTCATCAGGCAACGCGTGATTCCGTTCGCGCGCTGATGATGATCCGTGCCTACCGCATGCGCGGCCACCTTCATGCCGATCTCGACCCGCTCGGCCTTGCCGGCAAGGGCGATCATGAAGAGTTGCATCCATCGTCCTATGGCTTCACCGAAGCCGACTGGGACCGCAAGATCTTCATCGACCATGTTCTGGGTCTCGAATATGCCACCATCCGCGAGATGCTCGACATTCTCAAGCGGACCTATTGTTCAACACTCGGTGTTGAATTCATGCACATCTCCGATCCGGCGGCCAAGGCCTGGCTTCAGGAGCGCATCGAGGGTCCGGACAAGCAGGTTGCCTTCACCACGGAAGGCAAGAAAGCCATCCTGAACAAGCTGATCGAGTCCGAGGGTTTCGAGAAGTTTCTGGATGTCAAATATACCGGAACCAAGCGTTTCGGTCTTGATGGTGGTGAAGCGCTGATTCCGGCGCTGGAACAGATCATCAAGCGCGGCGGCCAGATGGGCCTGAAGGATATCGTTCTGGGCATGGCACACCGCGGCCGCCTGAATGTGCTCTCCCAGGTGATGGGCAAGCCGCATCGGGCCATCTTCCACGAATTCAAGGGAGGTTCCTACGCCCCGGACGATGTGGAAGGTTCGGGCGATGTGAAATACCACCTTGGTGCCTCCGCCGACCGGAGCTTTGACGGCAACGATGTGCATCTGTCGCTGACGGCCAATCCGTCACACCTGGAAATCGTCAACCCGGTCGTGCTTGGCAAGTCGCGCGCCAAGCAGGACCAGCTTGCAGCAGATCCGAGCGGCAACTTCATCGAAACCACGGAAGTCGACCGTGGCACGGTTCTGCCGCTGCTTCTCCACGGGGATGCGGCCTTTGCAGGTCAGGGTGTCGTTGCCGAGTGTTTCGGTTTGTCGGCACTGCGCGGTCACCGGACCGGCGGTTCGCTTCATGTGATCATCAACAACCAGATCGGCTTCACCACCAATCCGCGGTTCTCGCGGTCTTCGCCCTATCCCTCCGATATGGCGAAGGTGATCGAGGCTCCGATTTTCCACGTCAACGCAGATGACCCGGAAGCGGTGGTCTTCGCCGCCAAGATTGCGATTGAATTCCGCCAGACTTTCCAGCGTCCGGTTGTCATCGACATGATCTGTTACCGTCGCTTCGGCCACAACGAGGGCGACGAGCCTGCGTTCACGCAGCCGATCATGTATCGCAAGATCCGCAAGCACGCGACGACCCTGCAGCTCTATTCCGAGCGCCTGATCAAGGAAGGTGTCCTCAGCCAGGAAGAAGTCGATCAGATGAAGGCCGACTGGCGCAAGCATCTGGACGGTGAGTTCGATTCCGGCCAGGCGTTCAAGCCGAACAAGGCCGACTGGCTCGATGGTAAATGGGCCGGCATGAAACGGGCTGGGGATGAAGACGATCCTCGTCGCGGCGAAACCGGACTGCCGGTAACAGAGTTGAAGGACATCGGGCGGGCGCTGACCCATGTTCCGGATGGCTTCAACATTCACCGCACGATCGCGCGGTTCATGAACCATCGTGAACGCATGATCGAAACCGGTGAAGGCATCGATTGGGCAACGGCAGAAGCCCTCGCATTCGCTTCGCTCCTGAAGGAAGGCCACCCGGTGCGTCTGTCCGGTCAGGACTGCGAACGCGGCACCTTCTCGCAACGTCACTCGGTGCTTTACGATCAGGAAGACGAAAGCCGTTACATTCCGCTGAACCACATCGCACCCGGCCAGCAGCGCTACGAGGTCATCAACTCGATGCTCTCCGAAGAAGCCGTGCTCGGATTTGAATATGGTTATTCCCTGGCTGAGCCGCGCGCATTGACCTTGTGGGAGGCCCAGTTCGGCGACTTTGCCAACGGTGCTCAGGTCCTGTTCGACCAGTTTATCTGCTCCGGCGAACGCAAGTGGCTGCGTATGTCCGGTCTCGTCTGCCTGTTGCCGCATGGTTATGAAGGGCAGGGTCCGGAACACTCGTCAGCGCGTCTGGAACGCTATCTCCAGCTTTGTGCGGAAGACAACATGCAGGTGGCGAACTGCTCGACACCGGCAAACTACTTCCACATTCTGCGTCGTCAGCTGTGCCGTGATATCCGCAAACCGCTGATCCTGATGACGCCGAAATCCCTTCTGCGCCACAAGAAGGCGGTTTCCAGGATTGAAGAGCTCGGCCCGGACTCCACATTCCACCGTCTGCTTTGGGACGATGCCCAGATCAACCCGGCATCGGAAACCAAGCTGGTTGCAGACGACAAGATCCGTCGTGTCGTCATGTGTTCGGGCAAGGTCTATTACGACCTTTACGAAGAGCGTGAAAAGCGCGGCATCAACGACGTTTATCTGATGCGTATCGAGCAGCTTTATCCGTTCCCGAAAAAGGCACTGATGATGGAGCTTGCCCGTTTCCCGCAGGCGGAAATGGTCTGGTGTCAGGAAGAGCCGAAGAACATGGGCAGCTGGTTCTTTGTCGAAGCCTATATCGAATGGGTTCTGGAACAGATCGACGCCAAGCACCGGCGCCCGCGCTATGCAGGCCGATTGCCAATGGCCTCGACGGCAACGGGCCTGATGTCCGCGCATTTGGCGCAGCTCCAGGCGTTCCTCGAAGAGGCTCTAGGAAACTAATCTCGAGAGGGCCGTTCGGCCCTCTTTCACAAATTGGCCAGGTAATTTTAAGAGAAGGCGACCATGGCAACCGAAATTCGCGTGCCCACGCTGGGTGAATCCGTTTCTGAAGCAACTATTGCGCAGTGGTTCAAAAAACCAGGTGACGCCGTCAATCAGGACGAGCCGCTGGTAGAGCTGGAAACCGACAAGGTAACGGTGGAGGTTCCCTCACCGGCGGCAGGAACCCTGGAGAGCATCGTGGTGAAGGAAGGCGACACCGTCGAAGTTGGCGCGTTGCTGGGTCAGATCGCCGAAGGCGCGGTTGCCGCCGCTGCACCGGCAGCCGCCGCGTCGGCAAAGGAACAAACCAAATCTGACGCCAAGGCCGAACTGGTTGACGTTGTGACACCGAGCGCGGGCGAATCCGTAACCGAGGCTGAAGTCGGTGAATGGAGCGTCAAGGTTGGTGACGTAGTCAAGGCGGACGACACACTGGTTGAACTGGAAACCGACAAGGCAGCTCAGGAAGTTCCAGCGCCGGTTGGTGGCACGGTTGTCAAGATTGCCGTTGAAACCGGCACCACTGTCGAGCCGGGCGTTCTGCTGTGCCAGATTGACCCGAGCGGAGCAGGTGCTGCTGCAGCCCCGGCTGCAAGCGCCGCTGCTCCTGCCGCATCCACTGGAAGCTCCATGCCGCCAGCACCTTCTGCGCAGAAAATGATGGCGGAAAACAAGCTCTCATCGGATCAGGTTGCCGGGTCCGGCAAGCGTGGTCAGGTGCTGAAAGAAGATGTCATCAACGCGATTGCCTCCGGTGCGACCGCTTCCGCATCGGCCCCGGCAGCGGCCCAGATTGCCCGCGGGCCAGTCGCGGCCGAAGATGAAGTACGCGAAGAACGCGTAAGAATGACCAAACTGCGCCAGACCATCGCGCGCCGCCTGAAAGATGCCCAGAACACCGCCGCCATGCTGACCACTTACAACGAAGTGGACATGGGCCCGGTCATGGAACTGCGCAAACAGTACAAGGAACTGTTTGAGAAAAAGCATGGTGTGAAGCTTGGCTTCATGGGCTTTTTCACCAAAGCTGTTACGCATGCCCTGAAGGAAATTCCGGCAGTGAATGCCGAGATCGATGGCACGGACATCATCTACAAGAACTTCTGCCATATCGGCGTCGCCGTCGGCACTGACAAGGGTCTCGTGGTTCCGGTCGTTCGCGATGCCGACCAGATGTCCATTGCAGAAATCGAGCAGGAAATCGGCAACCTCGGCAAAAAGGCCCGGGATGGCAAATTGGGCATGGCTGATATGTCCGGCGGCACCTTCACCATCTCCAATGGTGGCGTTTATGGTTCGCTGATGTCGTCACCGATTTTGAACGCGCCTCAGTCCGGCATTCTGGGTATGCACAAGATCCAGGAACGCCCGATGGCGGTCAACGGTCAGGTCGTGATCCGTCCGATGATGTATCTGGCACTCTCCTACGATCACCGGATTGTCGACGGTAAGGAAGCCGTGACCTTCCTGGTGCGCGTCAAGGAAAGCCTGGAAGATCCGCAGCGTCTGGTCCTGGATCTCTGATCCGGCGCGCTGCGCCTGAAGCTCAAAAGGGGGCCGGGATGAGCCTGGAATTTCTGATCACCGCGTTGATCGTCGTACTCGTTCCGGGAACGGGCGTTGTCTATACGGTTGCGGTCGGGCTTGGCAAAGGACGGCAGGCGGCGCTTGCTGCCACAATCGGTTGCACGCTCGGGATCATTCCAGCCATTCTGGCTTCCGTCGTCGGATTGGCGGCGCTCATGCATACCAGCGCCCTGATCTTTCAGGTCGTGAAATATGCCGGTGTCGCATATCTGCTCTATCTTGCCTGGCAAACGCTGAAGGACAGCGGCCCGCTGGAACTGAAGGCAGACAAGGGTGCGCGCAAGAGCTTTTGGGCGACAGCACGCACCGGCTTCCTGATTAACATCTTGAACCCGAAGCTGACGGTGTTCTTTCTTGCCTTCCTGCCGCAATTCGTCAGCCCCTTGGCGCAAAATCCGGCTGTAGACATGCTGCTTCTCGGCGGTGTCTTCATGGCCATGACTTTCGGCGTCTTTCTGATCTACGGCCTGTTTGCATCGCTGGTTGGAGAAAAGGTCCTGCGCAGCGACAGGGTCATGGTGTGGATGCGCCGGACAATCGCTGCGACTTTCGCCGGTTTTGGCCTCAAGCTGGCGTTGGCGGAGCAGTGATTTCCGCACGGCAGATCATAACCGACCGTCGGCAAAGGTAAGAGGGAGTGGGCGCTATGAAACGCTGTGTTCTGACGGTTCTTTTCCTGACCTTATCGATACTTGGCACGGTATCGGCAGCGCTTTCCGATCAGCAGCGCACAGCACTTGTCATCGGCAATGCCGACTACGCTTTCGCCCCGCTTGCCAATCCCGTCAATGACGCGGTGGCCATGGCCAAGGCTCTGGATGAGGCAGGCTTCAACGTCATCCTGCAAACAGACGTCAGTCGACAGGGGATGAAGGCGGCCTTGCGCGCTTTTGGCGAGAAGCTGAGTGCGGATAACAGCATTGGCATGTTCTACTTTGCCGGCCACGGGATCCAGATAAAGGGCGAAAACTTTCTGTTGCCGCTCGGCGCGGAATTTCCGGATGAAGAAACCGTCAAGACGCAAGCGGTTGCGGTCAGCGAAGCTGTGGACCTCATGACCACATCTCATGACGGGTTGAACATCATTGTCCTGGATGCCTGCCGCAACAACCCGCTGACCGGGAACAGCAAGGGTCTTTCGCGCATTGACAGCAGTGCCCGATTGTTCGTGTCCTATTCAACGTCACCAGGGGCGGTTGCGCTGGATGGTTCTGGGGTCAACAGCCCTTATACGAAACATCTTGCAACATCGATCAAGACACCGGCTCTGAGTCTGGAGGAGACCTTCAAACGCACGCTGAAGGGTGTCTATCAGGACACCGGTGGCGAGCAGACCCCTTGGATTTCGTCTACATTTTTCGGCGATTTCAAGTTCATTGCGGGTGATGCCTCCGGAACGCTGGACAAACCGGTCAGGGTTGCTGCGACGTCTTCAATCGGCAAGGCCCTTGCGGAGAGTCTTGCTCGAAATGGACCGGCGCGGCGCATCTCGGGAGTTTACCGTGTTGCTGGATCGAATCCGGACGGTTCCGGATATTCCGGCATGCTGTCGATCACACCGGAAGGCCGCAAGGTTCACCTGACCTGGTGGATCGGCGACGACGTGTTCACCGGTGTCGGAGAATTTGCCGGACGCATGCTTGTCGTCAACTGGGGAGACAAGCACCCGGTGGTCTACACTTTCGACGGTGAAAAAGCACTCGACGGTGAATGGGCAGACGGCTCGGCGAGCGAAAGACTGACGCTGTTTTCGCGGGCAACCCAAAACAATCTTTCTCTGCTTGAAGGCACCTACAGTTCAGCCGGGCGAAATCCGGATGGATCGACCTATACCGGTACAGTCGATATTTCACGCCAGGGCCGCAAATTCACGCTGGTCTGGCAGGTAGGTGCAGACAGTTATCGGGGCGATGGAGTCCTGGAGGGAAATGTGCTGACCGTTGACTGGGGGGATACGACACCGGTTGTTTACGCGCTGACCGGCGATGGCACCCTGCAGGGCCTATGGTCGGGCGGGCGCGGCTCTGAAAACCTGCAATTCGTTGATGGCAGATAGGAGGCGTTCACCGGTGGCGGAAGTCGAAAAAACGGTAGTTCTGGTGACTGGCGGGAGCCGGGGAATCGGCGCGGCGGTGTGCCGTAAGTTGGCCGGACTGGGGCACACCGTGCTCGTAAACTATGCAAACAACAGCTCGGCAGCACAGTCTGTTGTCCACGACATCGAGGCCGTTGGCGGTCAGGCGGTGGCGGTACAAGGCGACGTTCAGCACGAAGCGGACATCTTGAAACTGTTCGGTGAGGTCGACAGGCTTGGACGCCTCGTTGGTCTGGTAAACAATGCCGGTGTGGTCGATCACGCCCAACGTGTCGACGAAATGACTGTCGACCGCCTGACCAGAATGTTCTCCATCAATCTGGTCGGAACGTTCCTGTGTGCCCGAGAGGCTGTCAAACGTATGTCGACCAGACATGGCGGCAAGGGCGGAGCAATCGTCAATCTTGGTTCGGCAGGGTCCAAGCTCGGATCTCCGGGACAATATGTCGATTATGCTGCGTCCAAAGGGGCGATTGATACGATGACCGTCGGCCTTGCACTTGAAGTCGCAGAGGAAGGCATCCGCGTGAATGCGGTCCGGCCCGGCATCATCGATACTGATATACATGCATCAGGAGGTGCGCCCGATCGGGTGGCCCAACTGCAATCCAAATTGCCGATGAAACGCGCGGGTACTGCTGATGAAGTGGCCGATGCAATTCTTTGGCTCATGTCCGAACAATCCAGTTACACGACCGGCGCCATTCTGGACGTATCCGGAGGCCGGGCGATTTTACCCTGATCCAGAAACCTGGACTTAAAACTGAAAGAGGCAAAGGCGACCCAAATGTCCCAATATGATCTTGTCGTCATCGGAACCGGCCCTGGAGGCTATGTGTGTGCGATCAAGGCAGCGCAACTCGGTCTGAAAACCGCCGTTGTCGAAAAACGCGCAACGCTTGGCGGGACCTGCCTCAACATCGGCTGTATTCCGTCCAAGGCGCTGTTAAATGCCTCCGAAATGTTCGAAGAAGCCGGCCACGGTCTTGAGAAGCTCGGCGTCAAGGTTTCCAAACCAAAGCTCGATCTGCCTGGAATGATGAAGCACAAGAGCGAAGTAGTGGATGCCAATGTCAACGGTGTCGCCTTCCTGATGAAGAAGAACAAGATCGACGTTCACACCGGTACCGGCAAAATTCTCGGTCAGGGCAAGGTCGAAGTCACCTCCGAAGACGGGTCTGCGACGGTTCTCGACACGAAGAACATCGTCATCGCCACCGGGTCCGATGTCATGCCGCTGCCGGGCGTCGAGATTGACGAAAAACAGATTGTGTCGTCCACCGGTGCTCTGGAACTGGAAAAAGTACCCGGCAAGATGGTTGTCGTCGGCGGCGGTGTCATCGGCCTGGAGCTTGGATCTGTCTGGAACCGCCTCGGGGCCGAAGTTACCGTAGTCGAGTTTATGGACAAGATCCTCGGACCGATGGACGGTGATGTGTCCAAGAACTTCCAGCGTATGCTGAAGAAACAGGGCATGACCTTCAAGCTGTCTTCCAAGGTCACAGGCGTTGAGAAAAAGGGCAAGGGCCTTGCGGTCACCGTTGAACCCGCAAAGGGTGGCGATGCGACCGTGATTGAAGCCGACATTGTACTGGTTGCCATTGGCCGTCGTCCATATTCCGAAGGTCTGGGCCTCGACACAGCCGGTGTTGCCATGGACGATCGCGGTCGTGTCCAGATCGATTCCCATTACAAGACCAATGTCGACGGCATATATGCGATCGGTGACGTGGTTGCCGGTCCGATGCTTGCTCACAAAGCGGAAGATGAAGGTGTTGCTATTGCCGAAATCCTCGCCGGTCAGGCTGGACACGTGAATTACGATGTCATTCCGGGTGTTGTGTACACCCAACCGGAAGTCGCGTCCGTGGGTAAGACGGAGGAAGAACTGAAAGCCGCAGGTATCGAATACAAGTCCGGCAAGTTCAACTTCTCTGCGAATGGCCGCGCTCGCGCCATGAACCATACCGATGGTTTTGTGAAAGTGCTCGCCGACGCCAAGACCGACCGGGTTCTGGGGGTCCATATCATCGGCTTCGGTGCAGGTGAGATGATCCATGAAGGAGCAGTTCTGATGGAATTCGGCGGTTCCGCTGAAGACCTGGGCCGGACCTGTCACGCTCATCCGACCATGTCTGAAGCGGTTAAGGAAGCAGCACTGGCTGCCTTCTCCAAGCCGATCCACTCCTGATTTGAGGTTTGCGCTGTCCGCGCTGAAGACACAATGAAGCCGGGGGTTCCTTACCCAAAGAGCCTCCGGCCTTTTTTTGAGGAACGGCAGAAGGTGCCACCGGCGAAGATGTCGGTTGATGGATCAGGTTTTGCGGGCCACAATGACAAAGTGGGTGATTGAGAAGAACATACGCCCGGAAGCATCGAGCTTCTTCTGTTCCAGAGCCCATTCCCTCGCCTCTTCTTCCGGCACAAGATCTTTTTCAATCACAAACGGTACCATGAGATTGATCATCATGTTCGGCAATCCATCCGGGTGAAGGCCGGTTGCGCTGAAAGGCACGGGTGTGACTTGCTCGACAACAAAGCCGGCGGTTTGCAGGATCGGAGGCAAGACTGCCGGAACACAGCGTTCAATCAGATGGCGGTCCCAGGCGACAAGCATCTTGTGCATGCGTTCGGGATAGTCGCTGAACCAGGTGAGAGTGTCCCAGTGCATGTCGCCGACAACCAGCCTGCCACCCGGCTTCAGTACGCGATGAGCTTCGACCGCTGCACTTTGCAAGTCATCAAGATATTCAAACATCTGCAAAGATACGGCCCTGTCGACCGAGTTGCTTTCAAGCCCAAGCGTGTTTGCCGTTCCGTCCAGGATCTCGACATTGGGCAGGTCTGAGCACCTTTGATGGGCCGCTTTGCGCATGTTGTCGCTTGGATCGATGCCGAAAACCTTGCCTGTTTCACCGAGAGTTCTTGCAAGTTCCTGAGTCAGCAGGCCGTTACCGCACCCGATATCAGCAATCCGGTCTCCAGGTCGGGGGCAGAGCGCTTCGAACGAAGCCCTGCGGCGTCGGGAGAAATCTGCCCCGAGATAGGCGTTTTCCAGAAGCTTTGTTGTTCGAGCATTGAATTTCAGCATCTAGGCTTCCTCTCTCGCGACACAGCTGAGTGAACTGATCCGCAAGCCGTTCTGTTGTGAAGATGGCTTAGTGCTCATTCCCGCACAGACTGTGATCTCCAAAGGCTTTCAGGACATTGCATTCCGTCACGGTATGGTCGCCGCAACAACTTGCCGCGATCCGTTCCAGCTCCGCCTCCAGTTTTTTAAGGTGAGCGATCCGCTGGCGGACGGACTCCAATTGGGTCGCAGCGATCTGGTCTGCTTGCTCGCAGGTCTTGTCCGGATGCTGGCTGAGTTCGATCAGATCACGGATGGCAGGCATCGGCAGGCCAAGATCGCGGCAGTGTTTGATAAAACCGAGCCGGTCGAGATCGGTTTCCCGGTAGCGTCGCTGATTGCCTTCCGTTCTGAGCGGCGCATCGAGCAGGCCTTCCTTTTCATAATAACGGATGGTCGGCACCTTGACGCCGGTCTGTTTCGACAAATCGCCGATCGAATAGTCCATGACGGGTCCTGAAAGCTATAGTTTGTATAGCTATTATCGGCATACCGGAACTGGATTCAAGACAATGGCCGGGATTTGTTGCTCTCTCAGGCGGTTATGGCAGGGGATCCGCCACCGAGATTTACAACAGTGATTTCGGGTGGAACTCCGAACCTTACTGGAACGAGCGAGCAGCCGAGGCCACCGGAAACGACAAGGTGCCGTGGCTCCGTTGCAAGCGCAAGGTGGCGGCTGAGCGTCGTTCCCGTTGTTTCCACGATATGACCGTAAGCGTATTTCTTGCCGTGTTTGGCAGGGAAGGCTGGTTTGTAGCCGAACCAGTTTATCTGTCCGCCGTGCGTATGACCGCTGAGCGTCAGGCTGACCCGATCGGGTACACGGCTGAAAATGTCGGGTTCATGCGCCATCAGGAGAACCGGAGCATCATCCGTGACTTGGTTGAGCGTGCCACCAAGGTCATCCAGGCCGCGCCAGCCGTAGCGCTTGATTTTTCGGATCGGTCTCAGGGCGATCTGGTCATCCAGTCCGGCCAGCCAGAAGGCCTTGCCGTCTTTTTCGATGCGCTCAGCCCTGTTCTGGTAGAGTTCAATTCCCGCGTTGATAAGAGCCTGACCGTATTTTGTCGGTCCAGCGCCGGCAAGCTGCGCGTCCCGGTCGTCCCACCAGTCGTGATTGCCCAAAATGGCATGCGTGCCCAGAGGAGCCGACAGATCGCCGAAGAGATCTGCCCAGGCCTGGTGCGGGATCGGCTCATATTGCCATTTGTGGCTGGCAACATAATCACCCAGCATCAGGATGATATCGGGCTTCAAGGCATTCGTGCGCTCCACGATAAATCGGACCCGGTCCAGCTTCATCCATGGATCACAGACATGCGGGTCGGCAATCAGCGCCACCTTCAATGCAAGGTCATCGGGCCAGCGCGACGGTGTCAGATTGTATTGCTGAATGCGCAGCCGAAAGGGCTCAATGCCAATCGCATAGGCAGGCGCGGAAAATGCTCCCAGCGCAGCGATACCAATTCCTTTAAGAAAAAGCCGCCTGGAAATCATGAACGGCGCACCTCAATCTGAACCAAAAAACACTCTGATCTTTCAGAGTCTGGCGTGCCGATGCGGTTCAATGAAGGCGTTTTTATGCAGAAATTGTGCATTCTAGAGAGGTTCGTGAAAACCTTGAAACAAAGAGCACGACGTTTCGCGTTGAAATCTTTGAGTTCAGGAAACGATAGGGAGTTCCTTCTTTTCACGAATTCTTTCACAAGAACGAAAGCCCGCCGCGAGCGACGGGCTTCAGAGCGCTAAAATCCTGTCTTTTATTCGGCAGGTTTGTCGGCAGGGACAGGCAAGACAATAATATCTTCAAGAACGTCATCGCCAATGTCATTGGTGGCGATGGAGATATCCGTGTCCAGGTCCGGAACAACAGTCGTATCAGCGACGGTTGTTTGCTTGGCTTTTGCGGACTTGCCCCAGGAACAGGCGCTCGCCGGTGCGATTGCAAGTGCCGTCAGGGCGAGGGCTGCGACTGCAGTGCTCAATAAACGCATTTTCCCCTCCGTTCATCTTCTGCTCTGAACCAGAGCAGCTTTCCGTAGGGTAATGAAAATTGAGGCGCTGACAAGGAAAAAGGCAAATTTACCTTGCTCTGAAGCAGGCAAAATCTACTTTTTCTGCAGATTATAGGTCTTTTCGGTGCGTGGCGATGATTGATCATTGACCACATTGATGACATGCGTGTCGAGCAAGTCCCCAAACGCCTTCAGGGTAATCTGCTTGCTGCTCAAGAAACCGACCAGCAACACCTGAACGGCCCCATCGGAGCGCATTGCCGCTTTTGTCCAGCCCCACTTGCAATCCCTTGGAACGCAGGATGTGAAGGCGCGAACCCGCACATAGACTTGATTGTTCTCGCAGCGGCTTTCCACCTCGATCCGGCTGATTTCCTTTGGCTCCGCGTCCGGATTGATCCAGACACCATCCTCGGGGATCGGGCAGTAAATGCGTTGTGCCACAGACGGAGCCGCCGACAGCAGCAAGAAGCCGATGGCGAGGATCATCAGACGCATTCACACTTCTCCTTATGGACTGGGCCACGGGGAATGCCCTGGCAACGCGATAATGGACAAGGCCTCGTTCATTTTGACAATACTTTAGCTGATTGACAGTGCAGCCACCAGAAGGCGTTGTCGCTATACTGAACAACTTCTTCGATTCCCGTCACATCACTTAGAGAACATTCATGCACTCAATTGAGACCGAACAGTTCGTGCTCAAGCCGCCAAAAGAGGGTGACCTGCCCGTTTACCGCGCCTTCTTTTCAGATAGAGAGGCTTCCCGCTTTTACGGCGGGCCACTCAGAGACGATCAGTCGTGGCGCGTGCTTGCAGGGCATCTCGGGCATTGGCATTTGAGAGGGTATGGCATGTGGATGGTCGTACCCAAAAACGGAAAGGCAGCGATCGGTGGCTGCGGTTTCGTCTGGCCGGATGGCTGGCCACGGCGGGAACTGACATGGTGGCTCATGCCTGAAGCTCGCGGAACCGGTGCAGCGGTAGAGATTTCAAACGCTGCAATTCGTCACGCCTATGACGCGTACCGTTGGCCACTTGTGGAAACACACATGGATGACAGTAACCATGCGGCCAGGAAACTGGTTCTCAAACTCGGTGGCCGGGAAATCGCACGCGAAGAATTTCCCGATGGCAAGACACGATCGGTCTACCAGTTGCCGCGACCCAGTTAAGGACGATCACCGGCGGGGATGAGCTTTGTCGTAGGCCGACAGAAGATGTGCGCTGTCGATTTCGGTATAGATCTGTGTCGATGCAAGGCTGGCGTGGCCGAGCAGCTCCTGGATCGTTCTGAGATCACCACCTCCCGACAGCAGATGTGTTGCAAAGGAGTGCCGCAGAGCATGCGGAGTGGCCGTTTCGGAAAGGCCCAGCGCTCCACGCAGTTTTTCCATGGCGAGCTGAATCATGCGCGGGTTCAAAGGACCTCCACGCGCGCCCAGAAAGAGAGGTCCTTCCGCGTTGATCGGATAAGGGCAAAGCTTGAGATAGAGCTCGACCGCCTGACACACGGCGGGAAGGATCGGCACGATGCGCTCTTTCCGTCCCTTGCCGAGAATGCGCAGAGTTTTGCTGCCGGTTTTGGGTGCCATGTTTCCGGTAAGCGACAAGGCTTCCGAAATACGCAGACCGCATCCGTAAAGCAGCGTCAGCACGGCGGCATTGCGAGCTTCGATCCAGGCTTCGCTTTCCATCGCCAGATCGCCACTGGTGATATCTATCGCATCCTTGGAGGAAACCGGTTTGGGAAGGGAGCGCGCCTGGCGGGGAGGACGCACGGCGTCGGAGGCAGCGGCATTCACTTCGCCCCGTCGTTCCAGAAATTTCAGAAAGGAACGGATGCCCGCCAGCCCTCTTGCCAGTGACCTGCTTTGGACACCATGGCGCCGCCGGTATGCCAGAAAGCTCCTGAAATCCGCCGGTCTGAGGGCCGCGATATCCTTCAAGCCCGGCGCGCCGCCGAGATGACCGGTCAGAAATCTCAGGAACTGACGCATGTCCCGCTCATAGGCAAGCAGCGTCTTGTCCGACAGACGGCGTTCGTCCGACAGGTGGTCCAGCCACTGACCCAGACGTTGGTTCAAGTCTGGCCTTGCGGTGACAAGCAGGGAATCGAGATCGCTTTCTTTTGCACACATGCTGCCAGTGTGGCGCAAAGGCCCCTACGGACCCTTAACGCTGGTTATGATTTTAAACTCATGAAACCAAAATCTGCCTCAGGTCATGGTCTGGCTGGCGCTGACCACGAAATGACAAGTGAACTGTTCAAGTTTACAGCCGCTTAAACACTTGTAGTTAGGTTTTCCCAAATCTCAGCGGATCAGATCAATGGACATTTTCGTCAGCATTGCCAATTCGATTGCCGATATCGCGATTATTTTGGTCAATAATCGCCTGGCAAGCGATTCCTTTCTGGCCGCTACCAGCTTCGCTTCAATTGTGCTGATCATAAGCCTGCATATTCGTGGCTATAAGCTCGACTGGCCGAAGCGACTGATCAAGAGTGTTGGGGCAAATATTGCGTTTTTGTGGGGCAACCTGCTGTTTGCGCCAGCAGTATTTGTGAGCGCCGATTATGTCCGGCATGCCTATGACGCGATAAACTTGCCGCATGTAGACGTTAACTTCTGGAGCAGCGTTCCTGCATGGATCCTGGTTCCTTTTGCTGTTTTCTGTTTCGATTTTGCCAATTACTGGAACCATCGTCTGATGCATCGAAGCTGGTTGTGGCCAATTCATGCAATCCATCACTCGGATCCCGAGCTCAATGCCATGACGACCTACCGGGTTCATTTTCTTGAACCGCTGGTCATGTCAATTTCCTACATTCTGCTCCTAAGCTGGCTCGGATTTCCAACAGACGTAATGGGCGTTGGTGCCATCTTCGTGACGTTGCACAACATGTATGTGCATATCAATGTGGACTGGAATCACGGACCTTTTAAATACGTGATTGCCTCTCCGCGCATGCACCAATGGCACCATGCCGACTTGCCTAAAGCTTACGGCAAGAACCTGGCAAACGTATTTCCGATTTTCGATGTCGCCTTTGGCACCTACTACGTTCCGGGACCTTGCAAAGAAGCTTTCGGCGTTCAGGGAGCACCGGAAAATGACGTCGTAAAGCTCACGCTTTTTCCGTTTGCGGAGTGGGGTCGAATGGTCTGGCGGTCTGTGCGTCCGTCGCAGAATGCGATCTTGGTCAGCGAGCCTGACCAGTTGGACACAAAAAAGCACCGGGCCGTCGAGCCCGATGCTTCAGTTGCGAATTCCTGAGTTCAACCCGATTACAGGATGCTCTGTCCGGTTTTTGCCCAGTCGGCCAGGAACGCATCCAGCCCCTTGTCGGTCAGCGGATGTTTGACGAGAGCTTTCAGTGTTGCCGGCGGTATGGTTGCGACATCTGCACCGATGATCGCGCAATCCTTGACGTGGTTCGGCGTGCGGATGGATGCCGCCAGGATTTCCGTTTCATAGCCATAATTGTCGTAGATCACCCGAATTTCACGGATCAGTTCCAGGCCGTCGGCATGGATGTCGTCGAGGCGACCGATGAACGGAGAGATATAGGTTGCGCCGGCCTTGGCTGCGAGCAGAGCCTGGTTGGCCGAGAAGCACAAGGTAACATTCGTCTTTGTGCCTTCGTCTGTCAGCTGCTTGCAGGCTTTAAGCCCGTCAAAGGTCAGCGGCAGTTTGATGACCACATTGTCAGCCAGTTCGCGCAGCACATGCGCTTCCTTGATCATCGTGTCGAAATCGGTGGCGGCGACTTCGGCCGAAACATCGCCTTTGGTGATTTTGCAGATCTCGGCGATCACTTCCTTGAAGTCGCGGCCGGATTTGGCGATCAGTGATGGGTTGGTGGTCACACCATCAAGAAGACCGGTGGATTCCAGTTCCTTGATTTCAGCCGTGTCGGCGGTGTCGACGAAGAATTTCATAAGTCTCTTCTCCCTGTGGGGCGTGCCGTCTGTTGCCAGATTTCGGTTGCCGGATGCGTTCCCCCGCGCTTCGGGTAAAACGATTAAGTGGTCAGCTGGGCTCTCTTTACCCTAGGATGATGACAAGAAGAACCCCTGATTCTCTGGTGGAAGAAATTTTTGTGGTACGTACCTCAAATTCAACAGGGCTTGCGCCCGGGCGGCTGCGGGGCAAAGTCATGTTTCGGCGCAACCGTGCGAACGCTCCACAATACCCCGTGCTGAAGCGAGGGGACGAGGACCTGACTTCCAGTGCTTTTTGACGATCCAGAATTCAAAGAAACAATTGCCAGTGTTCTGGTCCCGGTCGCGGTGCCGGTCGCCTATACGTATAAAGTTCCGGCCGGTCAGTCCGTTGTTCCCGGGACAATCGTCAAGGTGCCGCTCGGTCCGCGCGAAGTTGTCGGCGCTGTCTGGGACGTCGAGCCGGATGCGGCCATCAACCCGAAGAAACTGAAGACAATTTCGAGGATCTACGACACGACACCGCCGCTCGACGACGATCTTCGCCGTTTTGTGGACTGGGTCGCAAACTGGACGTTGGGTGCTCCCGGAATGGTGTTGCGAATGGTGTTGCGGTCCGAGGAGGCGCTGGAACCCGAAGCACCCGTTCCCGGTGTGCGGCGGATCGAGGGTGCTGAACCGGATCGGTTGACGTCCGCCCGCAGACGCGTCCTTGAAACCATGGAAGACGGATTTGCCTGGACGAAAAGCGGACTGGCACATGCGGCGGGTGTTTCACTATCGGTCATCGACGGGCTATTGCAGCAGAATGTTCTGGAAACGGTATCCTTGCCTGCATCTCCTCCTCCACCGAAACCGCAGATCGATTTTGCACCCAAACCCCTGACCGCCGCACAGCAGGCAGCGGCGGAAGGGTTGAAAGAGAATTTCGACAAGGGTGGCAGTGTTGCCTTGATCGACGGGGTCACGGGGTCGGGCAAGACAGAAGTCTATTTCGAGGCGATTGCAGAAGCCTTGAGGCGAGACAGGCAAGCACTGGTTCTGTTGCCGGAAATAGCACTTACCGAACAGTTCCTGCGCCGCTTCGAGCAGCGATTCGGGGTCTATCCGGCAGAATGGCATTCGGAGATCACGCCGAAGAAGCGAGCCCGTGTCTGGCGTGGAGTGGCCTCTGGCGATGTCCGGGTGGTAATCGGTGCACGTTCTTCACTCTTTCTGCCGTTCAAGGAACTCGGGCTGATCATCGTCGATGAAGAGCACGATGCCGCTTTCAAACAAGATGACCGTGTGCCCTACAGCGCCAGGGATATGGCCGTCGTTCGCGGGCACCTTTCCGGATTTCCTGTCATCCTGGCGTCCGCCACGCCCTCGGTGGAGAGCCATGTCAACGCGGATCTCGGTCGGTATGCTCTCTATGAATTGCCGGAACGGGCGTCCGGGGCTGCTCTGCCGGATCTGCAGGAAATTGACATGAGGACGGACGGGCCGGAACGTGGCCGCTGGCTGGCTCCTGCCCTGGTCCATGCCATAAAGGACACATTCGCGAGCGGCGATCAGTCACTTCTCTTCTTGAACCGTCGGGGATATGCCCCCCTGACTCTTTGTCGCACCTGTGGTCACCGTTTTCAGTGCGCGCATTGCAGCGCCTGGCTGGTGGAGCACCGGTTCCAGAAAAAACTCGTCTGCCATCATTGCGGTCATTTCGAGCCGGTTCCTGACGCCTGTCCGTCCTGTCAGAGCAAGGACAGTCTGGTTGCCTGCGGACCGGGTGTTGAGAGAATCGCTGAAGAAGTGTCCGACCTCTTCCCGCAAGCACGCACACTGATTCTCTCCTCCGACCTGCCCGGTGGCCCGGAACGGCTGAAGCGGGAAATGAAGATCGTCGAGGAGGGCGGTGCGGACATTGTCATCGGCACGCAGCTGGTCGCCAAGGGACACAATTTTCCGAAAATGAAACTGGTAGGTGTCATAGATGCGGATCTGGGACTGGCGCATGGCGACCCGCGAGCTGCGGAAAAAACCTTTCAGCTTCTGGCTCAGGTAACGGGGCGTGCCGGCCGCGTAACCGGCGGAGGCAAAGGTTTTTTGCAGACCTATAATGCCGATCATCCGGTGATCAGAGCGCTCCTGTCCAGCAACAAGAACGCCTTTTACCTGGCAGAGATCGAGGCCAGGCGTGTCGCAGGCCTGCCGCCCTTCGGGCGATTGGCGGCCGTAGTGGTGTCCGGACCGGACAAGACTTTTGCCGAAGGCTTCGCAAGGGCGTTGGTTCGCGCTGCACCACATGATGAAGCCGTCACGCTGCTCGGTCCGGCGGAAGCGGCCCTTGCCATGGTACGTGGCCGTTATCGCTACAGGCTGCTGGCAATGGCGCCACGCCAGTTCGATCTGCAAGGTTATTTACGCAACTGGCTCGCCTCCGGGCCAAAACCGTCTAAAGGATTACGGGTCCAGGTAGACATTGATCCGCAACACTTTTTGTGAGTGCATAGCAAAAAACACCTAGAAATCGGCAAGAACAGGCTTCTGGCGAAGTTGCACACTGGGAAACCCTGTGCTAATTGAGGCGCGGCTTTGGGGGAACGGTTTTACCGTCATACCTTCCGACCTTGAAATCATTCATCTTTTCAATGCCTTGCGGACGCTTGCCGTTTTGCGGGCTTGAAAAATGTCAGAGAGCACGGACCTGGTGACTGACAACGTATCTCTCGTATCCGGCGTGGCACAGCGTTATGCGTCCGCCCTTCTCGACCTCGCAGAGGGGGATGGCGCAACGGCTGACGTGGAGCGGGATCTGACTGCTTTCGAAGGCATGCTTGCCGAAAGTGAAGATCTCGACCGTCTTGTGAAAAGCCCGGCATTCAGTGCTGAGGAGCAGCTTGCAGCGCTCACCGCACTTCTCGAAAAGGCAGGCATTTCCGGTCTTGCCGCAAATTTTGTGAAGCTGGCTGCCCGTAATCGGCGCCTCTTCGTTCTTCCCGACATGATCAAGGCCTTCCGGGCCCTCCTTGCTGAACGGCGGGGTGAGGAAACAGCTGAGGTGATATCCGCAGCTGCTCTTTCCGACGAGCATGTCGCTGCCCTGAAAGAAGCTCTTTCCGCTTCCACGGGCAAATCCGTAAACGTCGCAGCGAAAGTTGATCCTGCTCTGATCGGTGGCCTG